>DAOTZM010000023.1:0-2391 GCA_034434035.1 Anaerolineales bacterium | reverse complement strand
CGCGCTTCAAAGCGGCGTGACGCTCCTCACCGGGCCGCGCCGCGAGGACATCGCCCGCGTCACCGCGCCAACGCCGGAGCAATTGGAAAAAATCAGGGCCGCAGCCAGGGTTCATGGCTTGCCGCTGTTCATCGAAGCCGATGGTTCGCGCCAGAAGCCGCTCAAGGCCCCGGCGGAACATGAACCGGCTATCCCGCCGTTTGCGGAGATGGTGGTCGTGACTGCCGGAATGCGTGGATTGGGGCGTCCGCTGGACGAGAATTTTATCCACCGCCCGGAAATTTTCGGGGCGCTGGGCGGCCTGAAGATGGGAGAACCCGTCAGCGCGGAAGCGGTAATTCGGGTGCTGACCCACCCGCAGGGCGGGCTGAAAAATATCCCAGTCTGGGCGCGGAAAGTGGTCTTACTCAACCAAGCAGATACCGATGAATTGAAATCGCGCGCGAGCGGCATGGCGGCAGGGTTGCTGAAAATGTTTGAGGCGGTGATTGTCTCCAGCGTGCAGCGCGAGGAAATCCATGCCGCGCATGAAAATATCGCCGGGATTGTGCTGGCGGCGGGAGAGTCATCGCGTTATGGGAAGCCCAAGCAATTGCTGGATTTTCACGGCGAGCCGTTTGTACGGCGGGTTGCCAAAACGGCCCTGGCCGCAGGACTCTCGCCGGTGGTGGTGGTGACCGGGGCATACGCGCAGCAGGTCGAGGCGGCGGCGCGCGATTTGCCGGTGCTGATTGCGCGGAACGAAGAGTGGCGCGAGGGACAGGCGGCGTCGGTCAGGGCGGGGCTGAGACCCCTCCTTGGCCCTCCCCCAAATGCTGCTACCCCCCTCGGTCCCCCCATTTTCGCTGAAGTGCGCGAAAATGGGGGGATGAAAGGATGGCTGGGGTGCGGCGGGGCGATTTTCCTGCTGGTTGACCAGCCGCAGGTGACGGTGCATGTGCTGGAGGCATTAAAGGGCCGCCACGCGGAAGGGTTGTTCCCCATCATTGCGCCGCTGGCAGCAGACCGCCGGGCCAACCCGGTTTTGTTCGACCGGGTGACGTTCCCGGAGTTGATGAAATTGCAGGGCGATGTGGGCGGGCGGGCGGTGATGCGCCAGTTTCCGGCGGAGTATGTCCCCTGGCATGATGAGAGTCTGTTGTTCGATGTGGATGACGAAGAGGATTATCGCAAACTGATGGCGTGGGGAGGGGCAAAATGAGCCTGGCGGCAATTGTGCTGGCGGCGGGAATGTCGCGGCGGATGGGACAGCCCAAGATGCTGCTGCCCTGGGGCAGGACGACGGTGCTGGGGCAGGTGGCGGCAACGCTGTCAGGCGGCGGCGTGGGTGAAATCCTGGTCGTTACCGGAGGGGCGCGGGAGGCGGTCGAGGCGGAGGTGGCGCGTTTGGCAAAATCGCTTCCGGTGCGGGAAGTTTTCAACGCGCAGCACCAGGCCGGGGAGATGATGAGCAGTATCCGGGCCGGGTTGGCGGGACTCGGCCCACAGGTGGCTGCCACGCTGGTTGCCCTGGGAGACCAGCCGCAGTTGAGTCTGGAGTCCGCGCGGATGGTTGTTTCAGCCTGGGAAATCTCCGGTTCGCGTCTCATTCTTCCCAGCTTCGATAGGCGCCGGGGCCACCCCTGGCTGGTGAAACGCGATTTGTGGAGCGAACTGGCGGCTGCCCATACGGCGCGGAGGTTCTTGAACGCCTACGCAAACGAGATTTTGTATGTCGATTGTGACGAGACCGTGTTGAAGGACCTGGATACGCCCGAAGAGTATGCGCGAGACTTGAAAAACGGGGGGCAGTGTGCTATCCTGAATTTGGAGGCGCGTTCACGCTTCCGGGAGGCCGCGATGACAGACTGGAATTTGATGGTAGAGCGCATCCAGAATGCCATGCAGGCGCTGGAGAAGGCGCACGAGGCCAAGCAGGCTTTGGAAGGCCAGGCAAACGGTGAAACGCTGACGAAATTCCAGGTGGAAATGAAACAGTTGGAAGAAGAGTTGCGATTGATGAAGCAAATCCTGGAACACGAAGATACCTATTCGATGGATGAAATTGCCACAGCGCTGGGCAGCACGTTGAACAAGGAGCGGTCGAGTTACCGGCGCATTCCAGAGTTCGATGCGAAAAAAGGGTAAACGTTCAGGAACGGACAAAAAACACGGCGCTGGCCGTGCTTTTTGTTTTGTTATGGTGTTTTAGTGATAAACTACGCCAACTCTGGAGGCCTTATGAAATATTTTATCATTGTCAACCCGGTTGCGGGGCGCGGATTGGGCGAAAAATCCATCCCGGCCATCGAAGCGCGCTTGCGCAAGGCAGGCGTGGATTACAAACTGGCGCGCACCGAGCGCCCCTGGCATGCGGCGGAATTGGCCGAGCAGGCGGCCCGGGAACGGTAT
>DAOTZM010000022.1:0-10736 GCA_034434035.1 Anaerolineales bacterium | reverse complement strand
CTTGTCATTGCCACAGTGATGGAAAATGACATGCCGACAGATGAGAAAGTGGCTGCTTATATCGATTTGTGGGCTGAGCCTTGATAAAGCTATCCGGCAACGCCTAACTTACCTGGTGAGCCCAGCCCGCCGGGCGCATGGCCGGCGGAGTAACTCGCCAAAAATCTTCCCTGCGTTGTGATAGACGGCATTCATCAGCGGGCCTAACCCGTAACTGTTGACTGAGTTTCCATCGGGAAATCGGACAGTCATTTCATGCAGGAAGGGCGGGCAGCTACTGACCAACATCAAATCCACTTTCCCGGCGTAGGCGGCCCACAGGCTGGGGTGGACGGTGTCCCAGCAAATCAGCATCCCGATTTTGCCGAGTTCTGTTTCAGCCGGGGTGAGCAGGTGTTTGCGTGGCCTGAAATAGGCGCGTTCCCAGCACCAGGGATGGGATTTGTCGTAGCGCCAGGTCCTGCCATCCGGCGCGACCAGCAGCAATGGTGTTGTAGATTCCATCTGATTCGCGCAACAGCAGACTGCCCGCCAGGTACAGGTTGTATTTTCGCGCGGCAGACTTCAGCCACGAGACGGTCTGCCCGCCGATGGGTTCGGCCATCGCATAATTCCGGTCGTGATATTCGTAGCCGGTATTGAAAACTTCGGGCAGGACGGCAACTTCCGCGCTCCGGGCGGCGGCCTGCCCGACGAGTTTTTCAGCGCGCTCCAGGCGCAATTCGGTTGGCGTGGGCGCGGCGTCCATGCGGATGGCGGCGAGAGTAACCTGGCGGGATATCTCAATTTCCTCGACTGATAAAGAATAGAATGAAAATGCTTGCGCCGCAGGACAGGGCGCACAAAATCCCGACTGCAACCAGGCAGCCGGGCAGGAAGCGCCGCAGGCTGGCCCACAACGCATACGCGCTGACCGCTCCGGCGGCAATTGGCTGGGCCTGGCGTAGGGCGTTGGTGACGAATTCGGTCTCTGCCTGAGCTTTCTCGGCTTTCTCGCCACTGAAACGGGCGTTTTCGGCAGCCTGGAACGGGTCGAAGACCGGTCTCGCGCTCGATGTTTGGGGAGGCGGCTCGGGGGTGGTGTACTGGGTCCAGCGCAAATCAACCGGGATGGTGAGCGATGTGCCGCAGAACGGGCAGGGCATGAGGGTCTTATTGGGCGCGGGTTCGACCGGCGCGCCGCAGGCCGGGCAGGGAAAGGCTTCTCTTGGCATGGCTATTCCAGAGGAAAAAATGGATTCCAGGCCACTTCCCAGGGATGCCCGTCGGGGTCGGCGAAGTAGCCGCTGTAGCCGCCCCAGAAAGTGTCGGCGGCGGGTTTGAGCAGGGTCGCCCCGGCAGCCAGGGCCTCGGCGATAACGGTATCTGCTTCCGCCGGGCTGGCGACGTTATGGGCCAGGGTAAAACCACCGAAGCGGGAGCGTTCAGCAGGCAGGAGGGCGTCTTCTGCCAGGGAATCCGAAGGATAAAGCGCCAGCCAGGTACCCCTTAACTGAAAAAAGGCGATGCCCTCGCCTTCTTTGTAATTGGTCGGCAGTTGCAGGCCGTCGCGATAAAACTTAACCGACCTTGCCAGGTCGGAGACTCCAGGGGTGATGATTGAGATTCTGGGTTCCATAGGTTTTGGACTTCCCTTATTTTCGGTTCTTAAATTTCGACCACAGCCACGCGCCGACGATGAGTACCAGGCCGATGATGAGTCCCCAAAACTGCGGCAGCAGGGAGGCAGGAGGAGGGATGAGCGGCGTCGGGGTGGGGGTGGGTTCGAGAAAGAGGGCCATGGGAAAAACCTTTTGTGAATGCAGGGGATAGTTGCTGATTACTTTTTCAGCCGCCAGTTTTGCGAGTCGATGGTGAAACCGGCATGGCCGGGCGAGAAGTGAAAGTTTTGCAGGTTCTCGCGGTAGCCGCTCAAGGTGAGACGCTCATAGAGGAAAATCCGCGGCAGGTCTGCGCTGATTTGCCCGGCTGCCTTGCAGTAGAGTTCGCGGCGCTTGCCAACGTCGGCAATCGAGGCGGCCTCGTCTATCCACTGGTCAACATCGGCGTTGGCGTAGCGGCTAAAATTGCTTCCCAGCCCGTTGTTGTCCTCGTGCGGGATGCGCAGGGAATGGTAATTGTTGAACAGATGTCCATCTGGGTCAATGTTTGCTCCGGGAGTATACAATAGAATATCGAAGCGGCCTTTATTGCGGATGCCGTCCAGTGCCCAGGTTGAGAAAAAAACATCTCGCGGTAAGTTGTCGATGACCAGTTCGATACCGGCGTTGCGCAACATTTCGGCCAGGATTTTTTCAGTCTCTTCGCGCAATGGGTCGCCGGCGGTGGATGTGATTTTCAGGCTCAGGCGCAGGCCGTCCCTGGCGCGGATTCCGTCATCGCTGACTGCCCAGCCTGCTTCGTCGAGCAGGGCGTTGGCCCTGTCCGGGTTGAATTCGCTGGCAGGCAGCGGGCAGGCAAACGGGCCGGACGGAAGCACCGTCCCGCTGGTTTTAACATTGCCAGAGAGCAGGCTGTCGACCAGGGTTTGTTTATCAATTGCGTACTGGATGGCCTGTCGCACCCGCAAGTCGCCCAGGATGGGGTGGGGTGAAGCGGAGGCCGAGGCCGGGGCGGAGCCGTCGGTTGGGCCAAGATTGAATACCAGCAGTTCGTTTTCGCCGAAGCCATAAGACGCACCGCTCCAGGCTGCGTTTGGCATTGTTGCCAGGATGTCAAAATCTGCCTCGGTGAGTCCGTCCAAAACGGTGAGTTCAGCGTTGTTGAGTAACTGCATTCCCGCCTCGCGGCTGGAAATCATGCGCAGGAGGACGCCATCCAGGTAGGGCTTGCCTTCTTCTCGGTAGTAGGGGTTGGGCGCCAGTTCGATGTGACTGCCGACCTGCCATTCTTTGATTACCCAGGGGCCGGTTCCGATGGGGGCTTTGTGATACTCCCAATCGTCAATGTTTGTCAAGTCACCGGCAGAACGCGGAATGACATACCGGAAAAGGTTCAGGTAGGGGGCGTATACTTTTTCCAGGGACACGACTGTCGTGTAATCATCAGGGCATTCAACGGCTTCGATGTTGCGGTATGCTGCGGCATGGTTACTTGAAAGAATTGCCTGGTGGGTGAATTGCACATCCGCGCAGACGAAGTCAGTTCCGTCGGACCAGCGGATGCCCTGTTTGAGTAAATAGGTCAGGGTGAGTCCGTCATCCGAAACAACCGGCAAGTTTTCGGCCAGTACAGGCGCATAGTTGCCATCGACATCGATTCCCACCAGCCCCTCGACAGTGAACGCGCTGATTGCGCTTTCTGCAGGGTCATTTGCAAGCAGCGGACTCAGCGCGTCGGGTTCTTGCAGCAGGCCGATGATGACCACGCCGCCCTTGACCGGCAGGTTGGGGTCGGCTGTTGGCGCGGATGAGGTTGCTATGGCGGCAGGTTGTGTCAGCTGGGCCGGTTGTTCGGTTGGCGAGTGGGTGAGGGGTGGGCTGCCGCAGGCCGTCAGGGCAAACAGCGCCGCCAATGTCAAAAATAAATTCCCGGATACTCTCATGTCGCCGTTGTTACGGTTTGATGACCAGCATAAGGAACAAAATGCTGGCAATCAGCGTGCCGACGAAAATGATGGCCGGGGCCGGGTTGTTCTGTTCCACCGATTCGACCCGAATGGCTTCGAGCGATTCGAATCCCATCAGCCGCAGCACGCCCCAGACCATCAGGCTGGCAATGACGGCGATGACCGGCCCCCAAAAGGCAATCATGCTCAAAATGCGCGGCAGCGCGCCAAAGAACGCCCGCCACGCTTCGGGCGAGGCCAGGAACGATAACCCTTGCCCAATCACCAGGGCCAAAATCAACAACCAGACAAAAGCGGGAATTTTCTTCATCGCAGTCTCCTGATGCAAAAATTATATTCGGAAAATGCGTCCCGAAGGCTTCCGAAAACGGCCAATGGCGCTTATCAAAACCTTCGGGACGGTGTCGCGCGCCTAATAGATGATGTCCTGTTCCTGAACCTGGAACCCCTTCCAGAGCGTATCCTGGGCCGCGCCGCCGGAGCGGTAATCCTCCACCAGCAGGTGCGTCTCCCCGCCCTGAACGTAAATAAACCGCGCCTCGGCCCCGCGCTGGATATGCAGGCCCTCGCCTTCGGTGAAAATCACCTGCGAGCGGCCAATATCCACTATCTGCCAGCGGCGGCCTTCATAATCGAAGGCCACCCGGCCCATCTGGTTGCCCTGCCCGAAGGCGCGCGCGTGCGGCAGGAAGTGTCGCTGGATATGCTGGTCGTCAATGCCCTGGCGCTTCTCGAACAGGTAGAAACGATTTTGCCAGTTCAGCAGGTAAGCCTTGGATGTCCCGCTCAGCGCAAATCCGGCGAACAGGTTGCCGGTGAAGGTCCAGGGAATATTTGAGCCGCGCGAGGCCTGCCACAGCTCGGCAATCAGCGCCCGCCCCTGCACGCGGAAATCCCGCTCGCCGTTTGGCTGGCGTACCCGTACCCCAGCGCCCACTTCCAGCCCGGCCAGGTGAAGCGGGTCGGGGATGTCGATGACTGGCTGCAAAATCGAGCCGCAGTAAGCGCATTTTCGTGTCGTCGGACCGATGCTCGCGCCGCAGGAGGGGCATTTCAGGTCGGTCGGGATGTTCTCTGGGATGTTGAACTTGAACGGGTTTTCGGCGGCTCTCGGCTGGACCGTCACCGGTTTCGCGGCGGGAGAGGCCTTCGTCGCGCCAGCCGATTGGGACGGCTCTATGTCACTGGAGGCAGCCTCTTTGATGGCTTGGATTCCATTACCCAAGGCAATCAACCCAGCGACTCCCCACACGAAGGGACCAACGGGGAGCGGGAAAAATACCAGCAAAAAGATTCCTACAAAACCGAACAGGAACAAACTTCCAACTAAATTTTTCATGGCTGCCCTCACCAATCGCTATCCCAACTGCCGCTGTCGGAGCCGCTGTCCCAACTGTCCCAACTGCCGCTGTCCGAGCCGCTGTCGGAGCCGCTGCTCCAACTGTCGCTGCCTGAATCGCTTCCCCAGCTGTCGCTGCTTGAGTCGCTGCCCCAATTCCAGCCGCTGTCGTCCGAACTTTCCCAATCATCATCGGAACTCCCTGAATCGCTCGACCAGGAGGACGATGATGACGACTGGCTGCCTGAATCCAGGTTGTAGATGGCGCTGCCGATTGCCCCGGCAAACAGGCAGATGGAGAGAAAAATGTACAAAATGCCGGTAAAAACTTTCCTGACCATAAATTATTATCCTGCTCCAAGCGTGATTTTGATTGGGCTGACTTCAAAAGTATACTGTTTTGATGCCCGTCTTTCAACCGGCAAATTATCCCTGCTCGAAGTATAATCGCCCCATGACCGACCCCAAAAACCGAGCCGTCACCCCTGAAGCCAAACCCGATGACCGCATCGACCACGCCCTGCGCCCGCAGAAACTAACCGACTTAATCGGCCAGGACCAGGTCAAGGAAAACCTGGCGATTCTGATTGCGGCGGCCAAGCAGCGCGGCGAGGCTCTCGACCATGTCCTGTTCTACGGGCCGCCCGGCCTGGGCAAGACCACCCTGGCGCACGTCCTCGCCAACGAGATGGAGGTCAACATCAAAATTACCTCCGGCCCGGCCATCGAACGCGCGGGCGACCTGGCCGCCATCCTCACCAACCTGCGGGCGGGTGATATCTTGTTCATCGACGAGATACACCGTCTCGGACGGGCGGTGGAGGAAGTGCTGTACCCGGCGATGGAAGATTTCGCCCTCGATATTATCATCGGCAAGGGGCCGTCGGCGCGCTCCATTCGACTCAAACTGCCGCGCTTTACCGTTATCGGGGCCACCACCCGGCTGGCGCTGGTCACGGCTCCGCTGCGGGCCCGTTTCGGGGCCGTCTACCGGCTCGATTACTATGACCAACCCGCGATGGAATCGATTGTCCGCCGGGCCGCATCCATGCTGAAAGTGCAAACCGACCCGGAGGGCGTGGCCGAAGTCGCCCGCCGCGCGCGCGGCACGCCCCGCATCGCCCTCCGTTTATTGCGCCGCTCCCGCGACTATGCCCAGGTGCGCGGCCAGGGACATATCACCCGCGAAATGGCCGCCCTGGCCCTCGACCTGATGCAGGTCGACCCGCTTGGCCTGGACGACGTGGACCGGCGGGTGCTGAAAGCCATCATCGAGAAATACAACGGCGGCCCGGTCGGTCTCAACACCATCGCCGCCGCCATCAGCGAAGAAGCCGATACCATTATGGACGTGGTCGAGCCATATCTTTTGCAGTTGGGCTTCCTCGACCGTACCCCGCAGGGCCGGGTCGCCACAAAATTAGCGTATAGCCATCTAGGAGCGGCCTATCCCGAAGACGGGGCGCAGCCGAGGTTGTTATAGATTTTTACTGGAGGTTGGTATGGTTGTCACGCGAATCACTCCGAAAAATACGCTGACCATTCCCGCCGAGTTCCGCAAGTTAATCCCGGCTGGTCAGGAAGTTGCAGTTTCGCTCGACAGGCAGGGCAGGTTGGTCATTACGCCGGTGGAGAAAATCCGCGCTGCACTGGAAGAGAGTTTTGGCATGTGGGCAGACCGGGAGGATATTCCGCTGGACGGAACGCGTTATGTGCGAGACATCCGCCGCGGGTATCGCGTTGATACTATCAGGGATGGCAGGGATGAAACTGATTGATACGGATATTGCCATTGACCATTCCCATGGTCATCGCCGCACAGAAAAATTATTTGGACTTTTTACAATACTGGAAGCCGATGAAAGAATCGCGCGCAAAGCGGGCGAATATATGGGTTCATATTGCCGCTCACATCATATCGAGTTGGCTGATGCCCTGATTGCCGCAACTGCATTTGTCGTCCAAACTGAGTTGGTCACGCGCAATGTAAAACATTATCCGATGTCTGATGTGACAGTTGAAGCGCCATACGCGCGAGGGAAATAGCGCCCAATGGAATCGATTGGCCGTTTCTTGATGATTGCTGGCATCATCTTATTCCTGGTTGGCGGAGCGGTGTTCCTGGCCGGGAAATTTGGCCTGCCGCTCGGACGCCTGCCCGGCGACATCCGCATCGAGGGTCAGAATGGCTCGTTCTACTTCCCATTGGCGACCTCGATTTTGGTTTCGGTCGTGTTGACGGTGCTGCTGAATATTTTCCTGCGATTGTTTCGGAAGTGAACCCCGCGGAGCATAATTGTTTACAGGTGAAACTTATGGAAACTCCAGCCCGCTTGATTACGCCGGAAGGCAAAACGATTGAACTTGCGCCGGAAACTTACCGGCAAATCCAGAAGTTGTTGAACTCTGGCAAGATGCTTGATTCCCGGCCCCGGCGGGTGGCTGAAATTCAAGCCACGTATGGGAAATATGCGGGAAAAACCTCCTTGACGCAGGCTTTATTGAGGGAGCGCAGGGCTGAATTGGAACGCGAAGAATCCAAATTGAAACGCCATGACGATTGAAAATCCCCCTGCTTTTGTTTTGGATAGTTTCGCCGTTCTGGCTCATTTTCAGGATGAGCCAGGCGGCGAAAAAGTTCTCGAACTATTTACAAAGGCAGTTCAGGGTGAAGTGCTTCTGGCGATGAGTTTGGTGAATGTAGGAGAAATTGCATATCTCGCCGACGCTTTTGCGGCATCGCTTGCTCAAGAATTGAAGGCAACGCTTGTTACTGGGGATTCAGAGTTCAAGCGGCTGAAAAATAATCCAACCTTATTATGGCTGGAGTAATGCGCGAATTTCCACTGATTACCGATGACCTGACCCTGAACCTCGCCGAAGGCCCCGCAAACGGGCCTTTGCTGTTGCTCCTGCACGGGTTTAGCAACCGCTGGCAGGTCTTCGATTCCATCCAGCCCGTGCTGATACCCAACTGGCGGGTCGCCGCTTTCGATTTTCGTGGACACGGCCAATCGGGGCGCGCTCCGTGCTATTCGGCGGATGGCTTTTACCGGGATGGCGCCGCCGTGCTGGAATATTTTGCCTCCGAACCGGCTGTTTTGCTCGGTCATTCGATGGGCGGCTCGATTGCCCTGCACCTGGCGCAGAATTTCCCCGAAAAAGTCCGCGCGGTCGTGACTGGGGATACTTCGTTCGACCTGTCCATGCACATCGAAATGATGAACAGCCGCCGCCAGGTCAAACTGTTCGGCCTGCGCCGCAAACTGGCCGGGCGGCCGGTGGAAGAGTTGATTCGGCGCGGGCTGCCGCCTGCCCAGGCCGAGGAGATGGCGCGGCTCGACCCGCATGTCATGGACTATCACGCCGAGGGCCGGGTGGGGGAGTTTTTCGCCGACATTCAGGATGTCGATTTCGACCGAATTGGCTGCCCGCTGCTGCTGACCCAGGCCAGCCCCGAAAAAGGCGGACTGTTGCAGGATGCCGAACTCCCGCCGGTGCTGGCGGCGCATCCCGAATTCGAGTTCATGCGTTTCGAGACGGGGCATGATTTGGAAATCGAGAAGGGGCTGGAGTCCCCGTTTTGGCAGGCGGCGCTCGGGTTTTTGGAAAAAATCCGCCAAAACTGGTAAACTTGTCCATTCTTCTTGTCATTTCGAGCCGCGCAGCGGGGAGAAATCTTGCGCGCTGGGAGAAGATTTCTCGCTGTCGTTCGAAATGACAATCTATAGACAGCGTGAATCAAGTCCGTATAATTTTTGCGGCAAAAACCTTTTTTGGACGCGGACACTTGCGCCTGCGCTGCAAGTGCAGGTGTTACGCGGAGAAACGCAGATTTTTTGAGAAATCCGGCTAAATCCAACCTTTTCCGCGCTCGTCCGCGTCCAAACCAAGACTTTGAAAAATGAGCGAAACACGTTGTGCGGAGTTTATTCGGCTTGTCCATTAGCAAATGCGCAGCCTCCTAACGAGGAAAAAAAGTATCCTTCAAAACGTGATGATGGATGGGCCTTCACGCAAAAGAGTTGTGACAATTTGGGTCATCTGTGGCTTAATTTTTGCCCATTTGTGCTAAAATAAACTGACTTGTCAGGCTGGGGCGCAGAATGGTTTCCCATCTTTCGCACAACAGTACAGACGAGAACTTTCACCCACCATTCCCTATGGAGAAATATGGAAACCAAACTGTACGTCGGCAATTTGTCTTACGATGCCACTGAAGAAGAACTGAAGACCCTGTTTTCACAGGCAGGCGTGGTTCAGTCTGTGGCAATCATCAAGGACCGCGAAACCGGCCGCTCGAAGGGCTTCGCGTTCATCGAAATGTCCAACCAGGCCGAGGCGCAAGCGGCCATCAGCCAGTTGAACGGCAAACCGTACCGCGACCGCGCGTTGACCGTCAACATTGCCCGCCCGCGCGAAGAGCGCAGTGGGTTTGGCGGCGGCTATGGCGGCAATCGCGGCGGTGGCGGCGGCTATGGCCGGGGCGGTGGCCGCCCGGGCGGCGGCAATCGTGACCGGCGCGGCGGCAATGACCGGGGCGGACGCTCCTGGTAGTGCTTGAAATCGAAAAACGGGTGGACAAATGTCCGCCCGTTTTTTTTATCCTGGCGCGGATTGGAAATCTGCCTTACGGTCAATCCCCGTGAGCCGGGGCCAGCCGCAGTTCCGATTCGGTGCGGGCGTTCCAGAAAAATTTCCAGTACATAAATACCGCCAGCGAGTACAGGACGATGACCGAGGCATAGACCGGCCCGAAGCCGTAGTTGACCTGCATCCAGCCGCTGATGGTGGGACTGAAGGCCCAGCCGAAGTTGTTTGCCATTGAAACCAGGCTGGCAACAGTGGCGCGCGATTCGGGTTCGACGTGTTCCATCACGAAGGTCTGGTAGACCGGGCCGGACATGTTCATCAGGGTCAGGCGGACGTAATGCGCCAGGGTTGACATCCAAAAAGCGGGCGCGAAACCAAGCAGCACCAGGAAGGGGATGGAAATACCCTGGGTGATGATGACCAGGTGGGCTTTGCCGTAGCGGTCGGCCAGCGGTGGGGCAATCAGCAGGCCGAATCCCATCGCCAGCGCGCCCCAGGCCAGCACGTTGCCAATCACCGGGTCGGGCTGACTGTATTGCACGCGGAAGAAGACGTTCATAAAGGGCATGAACAATCCCGCGCCAATCGAAACCACGAGCATCGGCACGACCAGTTTGGCGAGCATGACCGGGTGCTTGCGCGCATACGAGAACGGGTCAAAAAAGGCCCGGTCGGCTTTTTTGATGACGGGTGTGCGCAGCCCGAACAGGGGAGCCAGTCCCAGCACCGAACTGAGCGTGATGATGAGCAGCGCCCCGGCGTAGGCCGTGCTGCTGGTGGCCGGGACGCCTTGCGCCTGCCCAATCCAGGTTGGAAGGTATCCGCCGATGGAGTTGCCCACGAAAGCGGCAGCCATTTGCAGCCCGGAACCCAGACTGAACAGGTAGGTGCGTTCTTCTTCGCCGGAGTTTTCCAGCAGGAAGGGCGCCATCGTCACCATCGAAAGGCTTTGCGCCAGCCCCATGACCATATTCATCAGGTAGAACATCGTAGCAGTGGGCAGGAGTATCATCCCGCCAATCGCCGCGCTGACCCCGAATCCGCCCAGCAGCAGCGCGTTTTTGCGCCCCATTCGGTCGGCCAGGTAGCCCATAGGGACGGCGGTCAGCATGGCGGTGATACTTGTTACTGTGATGAGTTGTCCAAGCAGGTTTTCGTCGTATCCCAGGCTCAACACATAGAAATTGAACAACAGCCGGTAGATGCCCAGCGCCGCGCCGGTCAGTACCGCGCTGA
>DAOTZM010000021.1:0-1794 GCA_034434035.1 Anaerolineales bacterium | reverse complement strand
AAATTATCAAAACCAGCCGAAGCATTGGAATTGCAATATACTTGAACCAGACGCTTGCCAGTTCCCGCCAGCCTGCCCAGGGAAACTATAAACAGGATTGATTTTCGCAGCCTGCTTGTTCCCCTGTTTGGCAACAAGACCCATCACGCTGGGTGAGCCTGTGGCCGTCATTCCATCTCTCGTCAAAGGATTGACTATGACAGACACAATTTACGATTACATCATCATCGGTTCCGGGTTTGGCGGCTCGGTATCTGCCATGCGCCTGGCAGAAAAAGGCTATTCGGTGCTGGTGCTGGAGAAGGGCAAACGCTTCCGCGACGAGGATTTTGCCAAAACCAACTGGCAGTTCTGGAAATATATCTGGATGCCGGCCATCCGCGCGCATGGTATTTTACAGATTGCCATCCTGGACGGGGTGATGGTGCTGCACGGGGCAGGAGTCGGAGGCGGCAGCCTGGGTTATGCCAACGTGCTGGAAGTCCCCTCTGATGAGACCTTCGACACCCCTGCCTGGAACACGCCGATTAAATGGGGAGAATCGCTCGCCCCGCACTATGCCACAGCGCGGAGAATGCTCGGCGCGGCGCGCAACCCGAAACTGTGGACCGCCGATGAAGTTTTGCGCCAGATTGCCGCAGAACGCGGCCAGCAAGAGACCTTCCGCCCAACCGAGGTGGGCGTTTTCTTCGGCGAAGACGGAAAAACCGTTCCCGACCCATACTTCGACGGCGACGGGCCAGCGCGGACAGGCTGCACGCACTGCGGCGGCTGCATGGTCGGATGCCGCTACAACGCCAAGAATACCCTCCCCAAGAATTACCTGTATTTTGCGGAAAAGTGGGGGGCGAAGGTGATTGCTGAGGTGGAAGTGACGGATGTGAGACCATGGACGACGAACGACGGACGACAAGAAAAGGTCAATCGTGTATCGTCTGTGGTCGAGGGCGGGTACGAGGTCATCTTCCAGCCCAGCACCAGCCCCTTGAAACGGAAGCAGGTGGTCAGGGCGAAGAATGTCATCTTCTCCGCCGGGGTGATGGGGACGATGAATCTGCTGCTTCGGATGCGCGATGTCAAAAAATCGCTCCCCAATCTCTCCCCCCGCCTGGGCGACCAGGTTCGCACGAACAGCGAGGCCCTGCTCGGCTCGCTGGCGCGCGGCTCGGACGTGAACTACTCGGAGGGCATCTCGATTACCTCGATTTTCAACGCCGACGCCGAGACGCGCATCGAGCCGGTGCGCTACCCCTCTGGCTCGTCGCTGATGCGCTTCCTGGGCGCGCCGCTGATTTCAGATGCCACGAGCGTGCCGGCCCGCATTGGGCGCACATTGACCTGGATTTTTCGCCATCCGATGGATTTCCTGCGGGTGATGGTGCTGCCCGGCTGGGCGCACAATGCCACCATCCTCCTGGTCATGCAGCACGTCGATAACGCCATGAAGTTCCGCCTGGGCCGCTCGTGGCTGACCGGTTTCCGGCGCGGACTGGTGGCCCTGCGCGATGAAGCCCGCGAAATCGAGGCGCGGGTGGGAGTGGGGCATGACGTGGTGCGCGAGTTTTCGCGGCGCGTGAACGGCATACCGCTCGGCTCGGTTACGGAAAACGCCTTCAACCTGCCCACCACCGCCCACATCCTGGGCGGCGCGCCGATTGGCCGAAATGCAGACGAGGGCGTGGTGGATGAAAACTTCCAGGTTCACAACTACCCCGGCCTGTACATCATCGATGGCTCGATACTGCCCGCCAACCCCGGCGTGAACCCCAGCCTGACGATTACCGCGCTGGCCGA
>DAOTZM010000020.1:0-21064 GCA_034434035.1 Anaerolineales bacterium | reverse complement strand
CACAAAATGCTCCAAAATGGCGAAAGCGCAAAGTCCGTGTTCGATTCTCTGTTTGCCAAGCAACTTGCCTATGCCGCTGCTTGATTTGCTATTATCCAAAAACACAACTCACGAGTTTTGTAAGTTATTGCGGCAGAATAGTCGTTGCATTCACGAATAAAGGATGTTATGCCAGTATCCTCAGAATAAAACTTGTTGAACATCTCACTGAAAGATGCTACTTTCTGGCAATTCTTCTCCTGGTATGCAGAGAGAATCATTGTTGACAAGATGCGGTTTCCGGTAAAATAGAGCGCAAACATACCACCTGCCAGCAATCCAAGTCCCGTCAAACCTGCAATCACTTTGAACATCAATCTTCTGTTCATAAAATTCCCTCCAATATCATCTTACTACAACCTGCTCCCGCTCCGGGCCAACGCTGACCAACCGAACCGGAATCCCGGCCAGCTGGCTGATGGCCTCCAGGCAGCCGCGCGCTGCCTGGGGCAGGTCATTCCACTGGCGGATGCCGCTCACGTCCTCGCTCCAGCCGGGGAATTCGTCATAGACCGGTTCGTAGCCTTCCAGTTCGGTCGGGCCGAAGGGCAGGTCGCTGTACCTCTTGCCGTCTTTTCTGTAGGCAACGCACAGTTTGAGCGTTTCGAGACCGGAGAGAATATCCAGCTTGGTGATGACCAGTTCGGTGCAGCCGTTGATTCGGACGGCGTAACGCAGCAGGACGCCATCCAGCCAGCCCACGCGGCGCGGACGCCCGGTGGTGGTGCCGTATTCGTCCCAGGGGTTGGCGCCCGTCCCGCGCAGGCGCAGTGCAATATCATCGAAGACTTCGGTGGGGAAGGGGCCGCTGCCGACCCGCGTCTGGAAGGATTTGCAGACGCCGGTCACGACCGCATCGCGCGCGGCGGTGATTCCGATTCCCAACCCGCTGAAGGCACCTGCCGCCACAGTCGCTGACGAGGTGACGAAGGGATAGGTCCCGTGGTCGATGTCCAGCAGGGTTCCCTGCGCGCCCTCGGCCAGGACAGCCCCGCCGCGCGACAGGACTTCGCAGGCTTCGGCGGAAGTATCGGCGATGAAGGGTTGGATGCGGGCGGCGTATTCCGAGAATTGGTCGAGAACAGGCTGGATTTCGAGAGCCGGCGCATCGAGCGAGGCCAGCGCGCGGTTGGCCGATTCGATGTGGCTGCCGAGCTTTTTCACGAAATCGGCAGAGAGCATCTCCCCAACCCGCAAGTTGGTGCGGGCGGCTTTATCGGTGTAGGCCGGGCCGATACCGCGCCCGGTGGTGCCGATATTGCCTTTGCCGCGCAGCGATTCCAGGGCGGCATCCAGGGCGCGATGCGCGGGGGTAATCAAATGCGCGGCGTGCGAGATGCGCAAGCGGCGGGGGGAGATTTCCACGCCCAGGCCCGCAAGCATGTCAATTTCCTTGAGCAGCGATTCGGGGTTGATGACCATCCCGTTCCCCAACACCGCCACCGGCCCGGAATGGATGATGCCCGATGGAACGAGATGCAGTTTGAACAACTGCTCGCCAACCGTGACCGAGTGGCCTGCATTGTCGCCGCCGTTGTAACGGGCAACGATATCGGCCTCGGCGGCGAACCAATCGACGATGCGGCCTTTGCCTTCATCGCCCCACTGCGCGCCAACAATAATTTGAAGCGGCATGAGTGCCTCCGTGAATAATTTGACAGGGAGATTATACAGCAAGCGGGGTGCAGGAGTGTTAAAATATATCCCTTCCATTCTGGAGTCGAACCATGTTCAAACTACTTGCCAAAGTTTTCCCTTTCCTGTTACTGCCTTCCCTATCACTGGCGGCCTGCGGTACGGTCAGCGTGCGGCCCGCCGCCGAAATCACAGCGGAATTCGAAGCGGCGGTAGAACAGACCATCGCTGCCCGCGCCACTGACACCCCGCTCCCGACCAATACCCGTCCCCCAACCCTGACCTCCACCGTGACGGTCACGCCGACCCCGACCGAAACTCCCACCCCCAGCCCTGTCCCGCCCACTTCGGTCGTGGAAACGTTTTGCGATAACTCCAAGTTCCTGCAAGATATCAACATCCCCGACGGAACCATCCTCGCGCCAGGGCAGGTCTTCGAGAAGACCTGGGCCTTCCAGAATATCGGGCGCTGTACCTGGAACCAGGGTTATACCATTGCGTGGGTGAGCGGCGATGTCATGCAAGGCGTCACCCGCCCGCTGCCCGAAGTCGTTCCGCCCAACGGCGCGGTCAACGCTGCCGTGCGGTTGACCGCGCCGTTCAAACCCGGCACCTACAAGGGAGTTTGGAGATTGTTCAACAGCAAGGGCGAGCCATTTGGGGACTTTGTCAGCGTCTTGATTGTGGTGGCCGGGCCTGGGACGCCTGTCCCGACGCTGAAGCCGTAAAAAGCTGTAGAATCTGAAAATCGAAATCGGCAGTCTGTTCTGTCAGGCTGCCGGCTGTTCTTGTTAGCTCGCTGTGGAATGCTATAAAAGCGCGAGTTGGGGAGTTTTCGGGGGGTAAAAGACGCCGACGATGACAAAAGGGTTTGGCGCTACATTGTGGTACTTGAATGTTGTCCCAACAAATAGGTGGATGTCTTTGTCGGCAAACTCATCGAGATATTTTTGTTTGACAAGTTCACAGGCTGCTTTTTCATCCCCATCTGTGCGAGAAAGGCAATTCCAAAACAGCGCTCCGATTTCCCAATCTTCAATCATCATGGTTCGCGGTTCTTTGTCGCCATCGGAGAAAAAACGGTAAGAAAACTTGTATGGCAATTTTCTAATCAGTTTTTTGTTGCCGTGCTGATTGGTCGATTCGAACATGTTCAGTTGCTTGAGTTGGTCCCGCCATTCTTGCTTCCATTCACGTTCATCTGTTTCGACGACAAAGTCAACGATTCTTGATGGTTTCAGGGTTGCCAGCGATTTTCTAACTTGCTCGTCCTTTGCCAACCGGATTAATTCATTCATGGATGTGAAGGTTTCTTTCAGGACATAACTACGGCGCGCAGCCCATTCATTGTCTGTTCCAATCCTGTTCAAAACGGTGATTCGTTCGTCCACGCCAAGTTTGGGGCGGTAGCTCTCAGGTCTAAAATCTTTGGAGTTTCGCACCAAATCAATTTCAATCCATGAATACTTTGGATATTGTTGTTCGCTATCTCGTAAAAAACGGAAAGAAATGGGATAAATGCGTATCCATTTCTCCCCATTAAGCAGGCCAGCCGTACAAACCAATTCTGTATAACTACGCGACGGCAGGGGATATGTTTTGACTGTAATCAGGACGCTGGCTTTTGGCAGTTCATCAGGCAAATAGGGCATTCCATCCCCCGTTCAGATGTGTAATATGGGTCGTATAAACGGATTTTCCCTTTTTAGATTCTCGACAAGTATGCTTCGATGACAACATTTGTGGTCAGATTCAAAACAAACCAAAGCGATGCGCGGATATTCGACAATCAAATCCAATAATCGTTTTTTTGCTGCCGTTTGTCGAGGCAGTAATTCAGTTTCATATTTCTCGAACAGGGCTTTGTGCGAAACGCTTGTCCCCAATCCCTTCCGCAGCGAGGAAGGAATCCCAAGTTCAGGAATGTGTACATATTTCATTCCTGCTTTTTCTATATAGTCACTAAAACTTTTCTTGGAGAAACCAAACTTCATTGACTGTGGGTTGTTCCGAACATCTACAATCGCTGCAACATTCCTGGCAATCATTTTGTTCAGGAAGGCATCTATCGTCAGACCTTCATAACCCGCAGTGAAAATGACAGGGTCAGAGTCCGTATTCCAGGCAAATTGAATTTGTTTAATTTCATCCGCATCGAATAAATCAGCGACGATTTTGCTTCGCGTGGCAAACTGGGGATATTCCCTGTAAACGTTCCTGACCAGGTTTTGTCCCGTCAATCTATTGGATTTAAGCCTGAGAAGCGCTTCCCTGTCAGCCGAATTCAAACCTGACAAATATGTATTTTGGGATGACGCCAACTGGAAATCATTGGTAGGTTTTAGCAATCCCATTTCCGTCAATCGTCGTTTGTCGTAATACGAAACAAAACTAAACGGCCCGTATTGATAAGGGAAAAAGTCGTAATAATTCTTGCCGGTTTGCTGGCAAAAACGAAAAAGAAGTTTTTCGCAATCTGTATTGCCCAGATTGCCGCCAAAAACTTCAACGAGCGCCAATAACAACTTCCTACGATAGTACATGGCCGAGTTCGCTTTTCTGTTCTAATTATACACCCCCTTCAGAATGGTATAATCAGCCCGTTATGGCCGAAAAGCGACCTGAAGATTTATCGGTGGAAGAACTGCGCCGCCTGTTGCTGGACAAGCGCCGCGTCAAGCGCCATGACCGGCTGGAACGCTTCAAACGCACCGGGCGGGTGATTGCCCTGGCCGCCGAGGCCGAAGCAACGCTGGACGACGGTGAAAACGAACAGGTGGTCGAAACCCCCGCCGGGTTTACCCCGCTCCGCAGCCGCCGCCGCGCCTGGACCGATAACCTGCTCCTGTTCGTCGAAGTGCTGGCAGTGGTGGCGCTGGTTGGGGTCGTGCTGAATGCCTTCTCCATCTGGCGCACCCTCAACCAGGAAGTGGCCGCCGCCATGGAGCTGCCTACCATTGCGCCGACCCCGCTGATTACCGCCGTCGTCCTGCCCTCCGGCCATACACCGCCCAACGCCGAAAACGGCGCGCAATTCAACGACGCCGAAATCCCCGAGCACTTGCGGCCCATCGCCCAGTCGATTGCCAATGTGCCGGTTCCGACCGCCAGCCCGGCCCAGGGCATCCGCATCCAGATTCCCGCCATCAACGTCGACGCGCCCATTGTGCAGGGCGATTCTTGGGAACAACTCAAGAAAGGCGTCGGCCAGCATATCGGAACCCCGAACCCCGGCGAGAACGGCAACATCGTCCTATCGGCGCACAATGACATCTTCGGCGAAATCTTCCGCGAATTGGATAAACTCCAGCCGGGCGATATCGTCATCCTGTACACCGCCCAGCGCCAATACAATTACGTCGTCACCGGCACGCAAATTGTCGAGCCGACCCGGGTGGAAGTGATGGCCCCCACGCCCAATGCCACCATCACGCTCATCTCGTGTTACCCCTATCTCATTGACAACCAGCGGATTGTCGTGTCCGCCGTGTTACAGAACCCCTAGGAGTTGGAACATGCCCAAGAAAAGCAAAACCCTGTCCTCGGCCCCGGTCGAATTCAACCCCGACTACAGCCAGGTCAAAATGGACTTGAAGCGCATCGCCATCCTGGCCGGCAGCTTCTTCGTCATCCTGATTGCGCTGTCGTTCTTCCTGCGATAGGCAATCGGCGTAACTGGTAATTCGTAATTCGTAATTCGTAATTCGACCCCAAACGGATTACGGATTACGAATTATTGTTTCTATGTCACCCGATTTCATTGAACTGACCCTCACCACCCTGACCTACGGCGGCGACGCAATGGGGCGCGATTCTTCGGGCCGCGCCGTCTTCGTCCCGTTTGGCCTGCCCGGCGAGACCGTCCGCGTCCGGCTGGTGGACGAGCGCAAACACTTCGCCCGCGCCGAACTGGTAGAAGTGCTGCGCCCCTCGCCCCAGCGGATTGCGCCCCGCTGCGCCCATTTCGGTCAATGCGGCGGCTGTCACTACCAAAATTTGTCCTATCCCGACCAACTGGCCGCCAAAACCGACATCCTGCGCGACCAACTGGCGCGCATCGGCAAAATCGACAACCCGCCGGTGCAAGAGATGGTCCCATCGCCTGCCGAATGGAACTACCGCAACCACGTTCAATTTCATCTGGACGAACAAGGCCGCCTGGGATTCGTTGCGGCGGGTGTTTCCGACTCCCCCTCTCCCGGCGGGAGAGGGACAAGGGACGAGGGCGTGCTTCCGATATCGGAATGCCACCTGCCCGAAGAACCGCTCAACGCCCTGTGGCCGAATCTCCATTTCGAGCCGGGAACTCCGCTGGAGCGCGTCTCGCTGCGCGCCGGGGAGGAGTTGCTGCTCGTCCTCGAATCCGATTCCCCCGAAACGCCCGAAATCGAAATCGAAGCCGAACTCTCGGTCGTTCACCTGACCGAAGACGACGCCGTTGTCATTGCCGGGGATGACCACCTCGTCATCGAAGCGCTGGGGCGTCCGTTCAAAGTCTCCGCCGGGTCCTTCTTCCAGGTCAATACGCTGATGGCGGCGAAAATGGTCGAGCATGTCCTCGCTCTCGTCCCCATTAACCATCCCCCATTAACCATCCTTGATGTCTACTGCGGCGTCGGCCTCTTTTCCGCCTTCCTGGCCCCGCGCTGCGAAAAATTAATCGGCATCGAACTCTCGCCCTCGGCCTGCGCCGATTTTGCCGTCAACCTGAACGAATTCGAGAACGTCGAACTCTACGAAGCCCCCGCCGAGGCCGCCCTGCCCGCCCTGAATGTCAAACCCGATGTCGTCCTGCTCGACCCGCCCCGCGCCGGCCTCGAAAAAGCCGCCCTCGACGCGCTGATGGCGCTCCAGCCGCCGACGATACTTTACGTTTCCTGCGACCCATCCACCCTGGCGCGCGACATCAAGCGGATGTCCGAACACGGCTACAAGTTGCAGCAGGTCACGCCCTTCGACCTGTTCCCACAAACTTATCATATCGAAAGCATCAGCATCCTGACCCGATGACCGTCTCTCCGACCTGCCAATTCCTGCTGGCCGCCTGCGGCAAACCGGGCTGCCCCTTCTGCCGCGTGACGCATGACGTGGAGGTCCGCTACCTCGACCAGTTTTTCTATTCGCAAGTCAACGACTACAACTCCCGCGTCCGCTTTCGCGCCAGCAACGGCTTTTGCCGTGAACACGCCGCCATATCGATGGATGAACTGGCCGGGAAATCGCTCGGCCTGGCAATTCTCTACGAAGATTTGCTGCGCATTGCCCAGGAAAGCCTCGAAAAAGGACAGAATCTCGCCCAGGCGAAGGGCAAATGCCAGGCCTGCGCGCTCCGCGAGGAGACCGAGGGCTACCTGCTGGCCGACCTCGACCGCCACATTCTCCAGCCGGAACTGCAAACCGCGCTGAAGGCCTCCGCCGGGCTGTGTTTTACGCACTTTTCCCAGGCTTTTGACCGCCTGCGCGGCGAAAAGCGCCGCCAACTGCTCGAACTCCAGTTGCAGGCCGTCCAATCGCTGCGCGGAGAACTGGCGGAGTTTATCCGCAAGAACGATTACCGCTTCCAGGCTGAAGTCTTTGGCGCGGAACGCGACTCGTGGCGGCGCGGCGTGGGCCTGGTCACCTCGGTTTGGCCGAGGGAAGAGAAATAGACACCCGGCATAATTTTTAGAATAAACGTGTCTATTCCGCCATAAGCCGCTGAATCCACTAATCAACACCAATCTTCATAAATTTTTGATGTTCGAGGCAAGTTCGCGCATGGTTTTCAAAAATATTAGTGCAAATTCGTGAAGATTGGTGTTAGTCAAGAGCAAGTTGCGCAACAGCCGAGATAAATCAGTACACCCCGCAAAATCACCGGGCCGGCGGGAACACCCAGAATGCGCACAAAAACCGGCTTTTTCCGCGTGTTCAGCAACTTCTGCGAGTTCCGTATCCAAAAGATATATACAATATGCTGCTGACGAATACAGAATCCGTGAAATCCGTGTACGGGTTTTGGGTTTTTCGCGCCAAATCAGCCATGTTTTTTGTCTCTCAGGGTGAATCCAAATGAACTCTAAACTCAAGTTTTTATCGTTTCCACCAAAAACTGCCTGATTTCCCCCGCCGTTTACTCCCATTTGGGCTGCTGGCGGCAGCGTTCCAGCGCGTTGAGCGACAGGCGGGTGAGCAGGGCGCGGTCGGCGGCGAGATTTTCCAGCCGCGCCGCCAGCGTTGGGCGGCAGTTCGCGCTCAATGAGTTCGAGGCGCTAGGGGGCGCTGAAGGTCAGGGTTTGGGCTTTCATCGTTGCCGCAAAATTTGAAAAATAGTATAACACAACGGTTTTTGCGGCGGTACTTTGGGACTGGTAAAATAAAGCCAATGCGCAATAATCTTCGCTCCATATTCCTGGCCTTGTTTTTCATCTCGTTGGTGGTTGCCATTGGCGGCGGCCTGTTTTGGGGCAACCTGCAATTTTCTCGCAGCGCGCGCGCCGGCGCGGAATTCCTGGCCCTGTGGAAGCCCGCTCAAAATTTCGCTTTGCAGGGCTTCTCGCCTTACGATGTCGGCAACACCCTCGAAGTCCAGCGCCTGGTCTATGGCCGCGTGGCCCGCGCCGGGGAACGCTCGTTCCAGTTCAACATGCCGCTCTATGTGACCCTGCTGTTCTTTCCCCTGGCTTCCATTCGTGACTTTTTCATCGCCCACGCGCTCTGGCTGGTTTTGCTCCAGGCAGCGACGGTGGGGTTGGTCTTCGTCTCGATGCACTTAAGCCGCTGGCGGCCCTCCTGGCTCTCGCTGCCGCTCGCGCTGCTGTTTGCCCTGGCCTGGCAGCCGGGCGCGCTCTCCATGCTGGATGGCAGCTTCCTTCTCCTGCAAGCCCTGTTCGTGTTTGGCGCGGTGCGCGCCATCGAAAGCGAGGCCGACGAACTGGCCGGGGCGCTGGCCGCCCTGGGACTGGTCTACATTCGCGTCACCGGGCTGGCGTTGCTCCTGCTGGCCGTCTGGATGGTCGCATCCGGACGTTACCGCATCCTGGCTGGTTTCATCATGACCCTCACCGTGTTGCTGGCCGTCTCGTTCCTGGTCTATCCCGGCTGGTTTGGCGAATTCTTCTTCAGCGGCATCATTGAGTGGCGCAGCCAGGTGTTGCCCTCCACCTTCCGCTCGCTCGAAAACTGGTTTCCTGGCATCGGTATCCCCCTGGCCCAAGGATTGCGGGCGGTTGCCATCGTCATCCTGTTTTTCGAGTGGCAGGCCGCGCGCGGTAAAGGTACGCACTGGCTCTTTTGGACGATGTCACTGACTGCCATTCTAACGCCCTGGTTCGGCATGGGCTTTGCCCCTGCCTGGACTGCCTTCAGCCTGCCCGCTGCCGTCCTGGTTTTCTCTGTCATGGGTCAGCGCTGGGGGTTGTTGGGCCGCCTGGCGGCCTTCCTGCTTGGGCTGGGACTGCTGGCCGGGCTGTGGGCGGCGCACCTTGCCGGGCTGGATTCGGTTTTCCTGTTTGCCTACCCGTTTGCCATGACCCTCCTGCTCTACTGGGTGCGCTGGTGGGCCACCCGCCCACCGCGCCTGTGGATGGATATGATTTCACAGGGGAGATGACATGACTCGCCGCGATTATCTCTTGCTTTTCCTGGCCGGCCTGGTCTTCAACAGCGCCATCGCCTGGTTCCAGCAGGCTCCCGGCTACATGGACGCCGATTACTACTACGCAGGCGGGGTGCGCCTGTACCAGGGGCATGGGTTCACCGAAAACTATCTCTGGAATTACCTGGACAACCCCCAAGCGCTTCCCCACCCCTCGCATGGATACTGGTTCCCCCTGGCCTCCATCCTGGCTGCAGCGGGCATGTGGCTGGCCGGAACGGATACCTTTGCCGCCGCGCAATTGGGTTTTATCCTGGTCGCGGCCCTGGTCCCGCCCGCCAGCGCCGCCCTGGCGTTTTCCTTTACCCAAAAGCGCAGCCTGGCCCTGGCCTCCGGTTTCCTGGCTATTTTTTGCGGCTACCACGCGCCCTTCCTCCCGACCACCGACAACTTTGGCATTTTCATGCTTCTGGGCGCGTTCTTTTTCCTGCTCTTCCCCCGCGCCGGAATTGTTTCCCCGCTTCTAATGGGACTGGTCGCCGGGCTGATGAACCTCGCGCGTTCCGACGGCATCCTGTGGCTGGCAGTGGGCGGCGGCGGGCTGTTCCTGCGCTGGCTGGAGGAGAAAAAGCCCTTCCTTTCGTCATTCATCTATCCTGCCCTGCTTTTTACTCTCGGCTACGCTCTCATTATGGGACCCTGGATGGCGCGGAATCTCACTATTTGGGGCACGCCGCTCACCCCGGCCGGCAGCCGCGTCTTGTGGATGACCCGCTACGACGAGACTTTCGCCTGGCCGCCCGAGCGAGTCAACTATGAAAACTGGCGCGCCGCCGGCTGGGATTCGGCCCTGGCCGGTCGGTTAGACGCGCTCAAACTCAACGCCGTCAACTCGATTGCTGCACAAGGCGCTGTTCTGCTGGCCGTTTTTGCTCCCATTGGCCTGTGGGTGCTGCGAAAAGACCTGCGCGCCCGGCTGGCCGCGCTCACCTGGCTGGCGTTGTTCGTTGTGTTGACGTTCATCTTCCCCTTCGCGGGGTCGCGCGGCAGTTTCTTCCACGCCGCAGCCGCGCTCCAGCCGGTTTGGTGGGCGGCTGCCCCGGTGGCGGTCGAGTTCCTGGTAGGTAAAGCGCGTCAGCGGGGCCGCTTCACGCCCGAAGCGTTCGGCATCTTCCGTTTCGCGCTGGTCGCCTTTCTGGGCGTGATAACCCTGCTGTTGGTCTACATCAGCGTCATCGAAAAAGATTGGAACGAGTTCCAACGTGTCTACCTGCGCGCCGAGCAAATCCTGGTGCAAAACGGCGCGCAGCCCTCCGATGTGGTCATCGTCGCCAACGCGCCCGGCTATTTTGCTGTCAACCGCCGACCTGCCATCATCGTCCCCGATGAAGACCTGGAAACCACTCGCCGCCTGGCCCGTCAGTTTGGGGCGCGCTTCCTCGTCCTGGAAAAAACCTACTATACCGACCCGATGATTCCCGTCTACCAGTCTCCCGAATCACAGCCTGGTCTGACCTACCTGGGAGAATTCGACGAAGTCCGCCTGTTCCGCATCGAACCGTAAATGTTATGAGTCAGAAATTTCATTATCTGCCTAAGATATGCTATACTCAAAAATAATTCACCGGACTTAAGACATGGAACAAATCACAGTTGTTGTCATAGACGACCATCCATTGTTTCGGCAGGGCGTTGCCGATGCTTTGTCCATTGACCCGCGCTTGAAAGTGGTGGGGCAGGCAGCGCACGGAGAGCGTGGGCTGGAACTGATTCAAGCCGTTCGCCCGCGCATTGCCGTCGTGGATGTCAACCTGCCAGGGATGAACGGCCAGCAGATTACCCATGAGGTGACGACGAGTCGTCTCTCGACTCGCGTCATCCTGATGACGGCGTATGATGACGCCGAACAGATGCTCCATGCTTCGATTGCAGGCGCGGCGGCCTTTTGTTCGAAAGATATCCAGCCCGATGAGTTGACCAAAATCATCTTCCATATTGCCGATGGAAAATACGTCATGGGCCAGCAGGTGATGACCAAAATCGAGTTCGAGGGTTGGCTGGCGCGGCAACTCGATTCTGCGCGCCGGTCATACAGCGAACCAGGCAGCCCGTTCCACCCGCTTTCTGACCGGGAAATGGAAGTTTTGGAATTGGTGGTGGAAGGAAAAAGCAACAAAGAAATTGCCGCCCAGCTCGGTATCAGCCACCAAACAGTTAAGAACCATATTACATCTATCCTGCGCAAGTTTGGCGTCGAAGACCGCACCCAGGCAGTGGTCTATGCCCTGAAACGAGGCTGGGTCAAGTTGAATTATGAGTCGAATTCGCAGGAGTAAGCCATGACATTCACCGAAGAACAGACCACGCCTCTCGAAGACGCCCGCAAGAGTATACAGGTGGAATTAGATGAAGTGACGAAATCACTGCGCGAAGTGACCCTGATGCTTGAACAGAGCCAGGTGGAGGCATCCAAACTGACGCAGCGCAACACGGCAATCACCGCCCACTTGCAGCAAATCCAGGCATCGAGCGCAAAAATTTCCCTGGATGAGTTGAAAATGTCTTATGACTCCGCGCTCGATGCCCAGCAGCGCTTGTTTGTGATGCGCGGCCAACTCGAAAAATTGCAAAGCGACCAATCGCATCTCCAACGCTATCGCGGGGCGCTCGAAAAAGTGCTCTCGCTGCTCGAACAGCCCGTCGAAGGCGGAAAGGGGGCCGGCAAAAGCACGCAGGCGAGTATCGAAGGCATCATCCAGGCCCAGGAATCGGAGCGGCAGCGCTTATCACGCCAGATGCACGATGGCCCTGCCCAGGCCCTCTCCAATTTCATCCTTCAAACCGAAATCGCCATGCGTTTGATGGATGTCGATGCAGCCCAGGCGCGCGAGGAACTCAACAGCCTGAAAGCCTCGGCTATGAGCACCTTTCAGAAAGTGCGCAATTTCATCTTTGAATTGCGCCCGATGATGCTCGATGACCTGGGCTTGGTGCCAACCATCAAGCGTTATGCCGATACCTTCAAAGAACAAACCAGCATGGAAATCGCCGTGACTGTTTCCGGGCAGGAACGGCGGATGGAATCATACATCGAAGTCATGATTTTCCGCGCCTTGCAGGAACTCCTGGGGAACGCCTCCCGGCATAGCCAGGCGACCATGATAAAAATCATGATTGACATGAGCGAGGCTTCGGTCAAAATGACGGTTGATGACAATGGCAAGGGCTTCAACACCGAGATTTTGGAGCAGGGGAATAGCCTGGGTCTCAACCTGATTCGTGACCGCGTAGAGATGCTGGGCGGCTCTTTCGAACTCGATTCGGTTATCGGGAAAGGTACTCGTGTTACGTTTGTCATTCCTGCCAGACCTGCATAGACACCAGGGCGCGCCAGGTAAATAATATAGAGATGGATTCGTGGGACTCTCGCAGGTTGTAGAGTCCTACTTTTCTACTATCTATCTGACAATGCTGTAATTATTCCATTCCTTGTTTTTACTGTATAATCATGTAGAACAAATAAGCAAGAAATCAAGGAGAATCCTATGAGACGCGGTGGCCGTATTCTGCTGTTCCTGGTGTTAATCATCGTCATCTTGATTGCCGTTGTATTCCTGGTTCTTGGTGGGAATTTGTTTGCGCCGCCGCAAGAAGCAGCGCCAACGCCGCCAATGGTTTCCATTCTCGCTGTCGGCCAGCCTCTCAAACTCAATGAAGAAATCAGGCCTGAAGCCATCAGCACCATGCTGATTCCCCAGGAGGCAATTAACGAGAAAATGATAACCAATCCTGAAGAAGTGGAAGGGAAATTTGCTGCGTTTCCACTCGACCAGGGTATACCACTTATGCGCGGAATGTTTTCTGACAGTTTGACTCGCCCCGTGTCAGAAACAGCCAGGGTCATCGAACCTGGCCTGGTGGCCGTTACCCTGCCCCTGAACTGGCAAAGCGGCGTAGCCTTTGGTCTCAGGGATGGCGACCGTGTCAATGTGATTGCAACTACCCTGTTTGTCGATGTTGATTCGACCTTCCAGTCTATTCTTCCCAACAACTTTGGGCAGGTGGTCAATACGGGCTTGCCGCCGGAAGCTTCCACCCTGGTCACGCTTGGCATGAACAATGCAGGAGGACCTCGCCCGGTTGGCCGCGCTGAGCTCGACCCGGTACTCAACCAGGCGATTTACCTGATACCGTCTGAGGCTCAGCGCCCGCGCCTGGTTTCGCAGCAAATCCTTCAGGATGTACAAATCCTGCGTGTTGGCTATTTCCCGCTGCCTGGCGCCGAAGCAGTTGCCGCTGCGCCAACCCAGGAAGCACCACCCCAAGGGCAACAACCGCCGACCCCTGTTGTTGTCAGGGCCCCTGAAGTTATTACCCTGATTGTCTCTCCTCAGGATGCAGTTGCCCTGACATATTTGCTGTACGCCGGGGCAAAATTTACCTTTACCCTGCGCGCCCCGGATGATTCGTCTCGAAGGGATACGGAGGCTGCAACGCTCCAGTACATTTTGAGTCAATATGCCATCCCCGTGCCGGCGAAGCTTCCCTACGCCATACAACCTCGTCTTGATAAACTAGCCGACCCGGTTACAACGCAAGGTACGCCAACGCCTATTCCGTAAACAGGTCAGTTTGGAGAGTTGACAACATGCCAGATAAAATTCGCGTCCTCGTTGTTGATGATATTGCCGAAACCCGGGAGAATGTCCGTAAACTGTTGCAGTTTGAGGCGGATATTGAAGTAATTGGCACGGCCCGCTCCGGGAAGGAAGCGGTACAACTGGCGGATGAGTTAAAGCCCGATGTTATCTTGATGGATATTAACATGCCCGACATGGACGGCATTACGGCAACCGGGCTGATACGCCAGCGGAACCCGGTTGCCCAAATTGTCTTCCTCTCCGTCCAGGGTGACCCGAACTATATGCGGCGCGCCATGCAGGCTGGCGCACACGACTTCCTGACCAAGCCGCCCATGGCCGACGAATTGATTTCGGCGGTTCGGCGCGCCGGGGAAATGGCGCAAGTGGAACGCTCCCGGAGGACAGCCCAGGTCGTTGCTTCGGTTGCGGCGGCGGCGACCCAGCCCACCTTGGGGGGAGGGTTTGTCAATGGGCGCGTCATTATGGTATATAGTCCGAAGGGCGGGACCGGCGTTACAACGCTTGCGACAAACCTGGCCATCACCCTGCATAACGATGAAACCCGCGCCGTTCTTGTGGATGGCAACCTTCAGTTTGGCGATGTAGCCGTCTTTTTGAACGAGCAAGGCAAGAATACCATCCTTGACCTGGCCCCCCGCGTTGACGAACTGGACACGGACATCATCGATGGTGTCTTGCTCAAACATGCCGCGAGCGGGATTCGGGTGCTGGCATCGCCTCCTAAACCTGAACAGGCCGACCACGTTACTGCCGACCAGTTCAGCAAGTTGGTCAAGTACCTGCGCCAGGTCTATGCTTATGTCATTGTTGATACAGCGCACATTTTGAATGATGTCACTCTTGCAGCGCTTGATGCCAGCGATGTCGTCGTACTCGTTTGTACGCAGGACATTCCCGCCATCAAAAATGTGCGCCTGTTTCTTGATCTACTCACCACCATTGGCGTCCAGCGCGACCGTTTGAGCCTGGTCATGAACAAATACGACAAACGGATTTCGATTACACCGGAAAAGGTCAGTGAAAACCTTAAACAGCCCGTTGTTGGCGTTATCCCGCTTGAGGAAGCAGTCGTGATACCGTCTGTCAATCGCGGCGTCCCTTTTATGGTGGATAATAAAACAAAACCAGTTGGCCGGTCGGTGTTTGCCCTGGCGGAAGCAATCCGTACCCAACTTGCCAAAGCATCTGAAGCGTAATTAGTGTTATCTGGAGGCAGCCCGTGTCTTTACTTAAACGCATCGAACAAGGACAAGCGCGAAATTCCGACCCATCCCAACCCCAACGCCCCGCCTCCCTGCCGTCGCAATCTTCTGGCGGGGGAGGCGACCAGGCCGCCCTCTCTGGATTGCAGGCGCGGCGCGTCAGCGCACCGGCGACGACCCCACAGGCGGGAACTTATTTTGACTTGAAAACGCGCGTCCAGAATAAACTCCTGGCAGAACTCGACCCATCGATGGATATTACCAAAACCGAAGAAGTCCGGCGAACCATTATGGAGTTGTTCGAGCAGATTTTGAGCGAAGAGAGTATCGTCCTCTCCCGCCCGGAACGGCAGCGCTTGTTCGAGCAAATCACCGCCGAAATCCTCGGTTTTGGCCCCTTGCAGCCTTTATTGGAAGATGAATCCATTACCGAAATCATGGTCAACGGCCCCAAAAATATCTATGTGGAACGAAAAGGCAAAATCGTTCGCGTGCCGGTGACGTTTGAAAGCAATGACCATGTAATGCGCGTCATCGACCGTATCGTTGCGCCGCTTGGCCGCCGCATCGACGAATCCAGCCCGTATGTAGATGCCCGCCTGCCGGATGGTTCCCGCGTAAATGCAGTCATTCCCCCCATTTCCCTGGTTGGGCCAACCCTCACCATCCGTAAATTTTCCAAAACCCCAATCACTATCGAACAGATGGTTGGCTTTGGTTCTATCACGCCAGAAGCGGTGGAATTTCTCAAAGCCTGTGTCATTGCCCGCTTGAACATTGTGATTTCGGGAGGCACCGGTTCAGGGAAAACTACGCTCCTGAACGTGCTTTCAGGCTTCATCCCAGCAGATGAGCGCATCCTGACCATCGAGAATGCCGCCGAACTCCAACTTCGCCAGGAACATGTCGTGACCTTAGAATCTCGCCCCGCCAACATTGAAGGCCGCGGCGAAATTACCATCCGCCAGCTTGTGGTTAACTCTCTCCGTATGCGTCCCGACCGGATTGTGGTGGGCGAAATCCGCGATGAAGCCGCCCTCGACATGTTGCAGGCCATGAACACCGGTCACGACGGCTCCATGACCACCGCCCACTCCAACAGTCCACGCGACACCCTGGCCCGCTTGGAAACCATGACCCTGATGGCTGGCATGGACCTGCCGGTGCGGGCGATTCGTGAACAGATTGCCGCTGCTGTGGATGTAGTTTGCCACCAGGAGCGGCTGCGCGATGGTTCGCGCAAGGTCGTCAATATCACTGAAGTTAGCGGCATGGAAGGTGACGTAATTACCACCACCGATATTTTTGTGTTCGAACAAACCGGTATCGAAAACGGAAAAATAGTTGGCCGGTTGCGCCCCACCGGGTTGCGTCCCAAGTTCATGGATAAAATCGAAGCAGCGGGCATTCACCTTCCTCCGACAATTTTTGGCGTGGGCAGCAGCCGGCGTTATTAAATTTCGGTAGTTAATCAAGGCTCGCCATGGATTATCTTGCAATTTTGTTGATTGGCGCAATTATTATCCTTATCCTGATTGCCATTGGGATATACATTTCTTCGAACAGCGAAAGAAACCTGGTCGAAGACCGCCTGGGACGCTATCTCGATGAGGATAGAAGGGCCGCCAGCGGCAGGGAAAAGGAAGAAGCCTCGACCGCGCTGACCGATTGGGTGAATAAGCGGGTTGAGAAATCATCATTTGGCGACCGAATTGCAAAAAACCTGGCGCGCGCCGATATGAAATTCAAGGCGGGTGAATTTATATTCTTTATATTCATCCTGTGCTTTGTCCTGGGCGGGGCCGCCTTCTGGTTTGGGGGCAGTGACCCGCTCGCGAAGACGTTCTCGGCGACCATTGGCGTGACAATCGGGATTGTGATGCCGATTGTTTATCTCCGCGGCCAGCAGGCCAAACGCCTGAAAAAATTCAACGACCAACTCCCCGATATGTTGAACCTGATGGTCAATGGCTTGCGCGCTGGCTATTCCACCATGCAAGCCATGGAAGCCGTCAGCAAAGAAATGCCGCCCCCCATTTGCGACGAATTCCGCCGCGTGGTGCAGGAAATGCAACTTGGCTTGCCAATGGACAAAGCCCTCGACAACCTTGTGCGCCGTATTCCCAGCGAGGACCTCGACTTTGTCGTCACCGCTGTCAATGTCCAGCGGGAAGTTGGCGGCCCGCTGGCAGAAATCCTCGATACAATTTCCTTCACCATTCGGGAACGCATCCGCATCAAGGGTGAAATCCGGGTAATGACTTCGCAAGTCGTCATGTCAGGACGCATCCTTTCGGCAGTGCCGTTCGTCGTCTTCGTTTTGCTCTGGTTTATCAACCAGGAATACATGGGTGAATTTTTCAAGAACATTGCCTGTGGTGGGGTTGCTCTGGTTACTGGTATCATTATGATTGCGGTTGGCTATTTCGTCATGATGAAAATTGCTGATATCGAGGTGTAATTATGATGATAGGCTGGGAAACTATCGCGATTATTGTCATCTTTGCCGTCGTGTTGTTGGCAGTGGCTTTGATTTATGTCGGACAGCGCATGCCAAAACAGGATGAAGACCCCCTGAGTCAGCGCCTTGCAGAGTTTTCACAACGCGGCGAAGCCGTCAGCCTGGATGAAATCGAACTTTCCCAGCCGTTTACTGAGCGCGTCATTTACCCCGTCCTGCGTCAACTGGGCGAAGCAGCCGCCAAGAACACCCCCCAAAATGCTTTACAAGAAACAACCCGAAAAATCGAATTGGCCGGTAAGGCTGGTTTTATTGACGCGCCCATGTTCCTCGCCTCCCGTTTCGTTGCTGCAGGCGTGTTGGGTGTCCTTATTTTCGCGGTTGCAAAATTTTCCATCTTCGACCAGACTACTGCCCGCTCCTTGCTCTACGGCATTATCGCTGCCGCGCTTGGCTTTTTCTTCCCACAACTTTGGCTGAGTGAGCAGATAAAGAAACGCCAACTGGAAATTCGCAAGGCCATGCCCGACGCACTCGACCTGCTCACCATCTGCGTAGAAGCCGGGTTGGGTTTTGATGCGGCCATGTCGAATGTCGCTCAAAAATGGGATAACGAACTCTCCATGGCCTTTGCGCGCGCTATCCGGGAGATTCAATTGGGAAAGGTCCGGCGCGAAGCCCTGAAAACCATGTCTGACCGAATTGACCTGGCCGAGATGACCAGTTTTGTAGCGGCCATTATCCAGAGTGAACAACTGGGTGTGAGTATGGCCAAGGTATTACGCATCCAGGCCGACCAGATGCGCATGCGCCGACGCCAATATGCGGAAGAATTGGCGCACCAGGCACCGGTCAAAATGCTTATCCCGATGATTGTGTTCATCTTTCCCTCTATTTTCATTGTGCTGATGACCCCTGCCGTGTTGCGGATTATGGAATCCAACGTATTTGGCGGCGGATAATTTTGACCATACGCCCTGGCCTGTCTTACTACTTTTTCCACACCCTCTGGAGTGGGCTGGACCTGGTCTTCCCTCCCCGCTGCGGAGGCTGCGAAAAACTTGGGCAACGCTGGTGCGCAGACTGCCGGCGGCAATTGACCCCGCCTCCAGAACCCCTGTGCGAAATTTGTGGAGAGCCGCAATATTTTCCAGGGATTTGCAAACACTGTAACAATACACGACCAGCGTTTTATGCGCTCAGGTCGTGTGCTGTTTTTAACGAACCGTTGCGCCCGGCGCTTCACAAACTAAAATATCGTCGTGACATTGGGCTTGGGGAGGCGCTCGCCTGGGATGTTGCCATCTGTCTCGACTCCCTGGGGTGGCAGGCGGAAGTGATTGTCCCGATTCCACTCAGCCAACAAAGAATGCGCGAAAGAGGCTATAATCAATCCGGATTGATTGCTCACCCACTGTCACGCATTATGCAATGGAAATACTTTCCCAATGCTCTCCAGCGTGTCCGGCATACTCGTTCCCAGGTGGGATTGAGCGCCGCAGAACGTCGTGAAAATGTCCAGGCCGCATTCACTGCCGCCCCCGGCCCGGTGCAAAACAAAACGATTCTGCTTTTCGATGATGTTGCCACGACCGGCGCAACCCTTCATGCTGCCTCTCAGGCACTGCTCTCCGCCGGAGCCAACCGGGTATATGCCCTGACAGCCGCCAAAGCCTTGCAAAAATATGGCCTCGACCAAATAAAGCAATTATCTCCTCGCTTGTCGCATTGACGAGCGCACATCCCTTTATCCCATTTCACAAGGAGGCAATATGGCGCACAATTTGGAGATTACAGGACGTGAACTCGAAGTGACGGACCGCATCCGCGATTACGTCACCAAAAAGGCAGCAAAACTCGACCGCTATCTGGCCGCCATCGACGAAATCCGCGTTGACCTTGCCCATGTTAAAACTGCCCGCAGCGCAGTAGACCGGTATGTGGCCCAGTTAACCATTCGCGGCAAGGGCCTGTTGCTGCGTTCCGAAGAACGCGCGGATGATATTCGCACTGCCATCGATATCGCGCTCGACAAACTGACCCGCCAGGTCGCGCGTTACAAAGGCAAACACCAGCGCGGGCGCGGTGACGGCAAACCTGCCGCTTCGGTCGCGCTCGAAGCTGAGATGCTTCCCGAACTCGAAGCCGAAGAACCGCCGGTCATCATTCGCCGCAAGAAATTCGACCTGATTCCCATGGCAGAAGAAGAGGCTATCGAACAGATGAAACTGCTCGGCCATGATAACTTTTTCATCTTCTTCAACGCCAAAGCCAGCGCCATTAATGTGCTTTACCGCCGCCGTGATGGAACCTATGGCCTGATCGAGCCGCACATTCGTTAGGCCTGCTTGCTTGGAGTAAAATAGACTGGCCTTTTACAAGGCCAGTCTATTTTTTTGGAGACCTTATGGAGTCTGTTGATTTTGACAATGCCGCCTTGCAACCCGGCAGGCAGGAAAACATTGATTTCGAAGCCATCGAAGCATCTGTTTGCCAAATTCTGACCGCCATCGGCGAAGACCCGGCGCGCGAGGGCTTGCAAAAAACCCCGGCCCGCGTTGCCCGAATGTACGAAGAACTCCTGCAAGGCTATCACCTTGACCCCGCAGCCTTGATAAACGATGCCATCTTCGATGTTCAGTATGATGAAATGGTCATCGTCCGCGACATAGAATTTTACAGTCTGTGCGAACACCATCTCCTGCCCTTCATTGGCCGCGCCCAGATTGCGTACATTCCCAATGGCAAAGTGTTGGGCTTGTCCAAAATCCCTCGCGTGGTCGATATGTATGCCCGCCGCCTGCAAGTCCAGGAGCGCATGACCCGCCAGATTGCGGACTTCCTGCGTGACCTTCTCAAACCCCAAGGGGTTGCTGTCGTCGTCGAAGCCATGCACCTATGCTCCATGATGCGCGGCGTCAAGAAACACGACGCCCGCATGACTACATCTGCCATGCACGGCGCTTTCCGCGCCAACCTGGCTACCCGTGAAGAATTCCTGCAACACATCGCGCGCGGCGCGTCAGAACTGCGCTTTTAGGGCATTTGTTTTACAAGTTGAAGATTTAGAGAATTGGTCAAGAAATCAGTTCTTAATTGAGCGTTGCGTGCATGCAAAAGTTGTCAGTGGTAAAAAAGAAGGACCTGCGGTAATCCAGGGTTGCTCATCCCATCCCGCGAGGTTCTTCTATGGACAAGTATAACAGACATTATCGGCAATTCTCTACCGGACAAACTTCGTGTTATTTTGTCATTTCGAGCGACAGCGAGAAATCTTCTCCCAGTGCGCAAGAGTTCTCCCCGCTGCGCGGCTCGAAATGACAAGAATAAGATATGAATTACGGTTTAGATTGTTTTGTCCGGTAGAGAAGTGGTGGAAGAAATTTGCCTGCTGCGCAACATCACCTGGTCGCAGGCCGAAGAATTGGTCGAACACGCCCTGGCCTATCACCGCGCCGACATCACCCGCCTGCAAACGCCCATCCTG
>DAOTZM010000019.1:0-28982 GCA_034434035.1 Anaerolineales bacterium | reverse complement strand
GTTTTACGGCTTTGCCCGGTGATGAATCACCGGGCCAGGTGGCAGCGCCCTGTGAACAGGGCTAAAAAGTCCGATTTATCGGACGCTGCGTAATAGCCCGGACGTTTACGTCCGGGCAGGAAATAGCAAACCACAAATTCCGTTAGAACAAGGGAAATTCAAGACTATCAAATGCTGATTTGTTGGAGCGATGAAGACCAGGCTTACCTGGTTGAAGTCCCGGAGTTGCCCGGCTGCATGGCAGACGGAAAAACCCGCCAGGAAGCGCTTTCCAACGCAGAACGGGTGATTCAAGAATGGATTGAAACCGCGTGTGAACTTTGCCGCGACATTCCGCCTGCCCAGGGACGTTTGATGAGCGTCAACGAAGCCGCCGACCGTCTGGGTTTGAGCGCAGCCATGGTGCGCCATTATTGTTCGGCTGGGAAAATCATTGCCCAAAAAGTGGGCCGCGATTGGGCCATCCGCCGCCGGGAGGTAGAACGCTTTGCCGCCGCGCCGCGCCAGAGCGGACGGCCAGCGGCGCGGTATACGCAATCTGCGGTTAGCGCGCTTCGCGTGGCCGAAGAATAGCAAGAACTGAATACTGATGACTGAATCACTGCCTGTACGTATCCTCGCCCTCGAAACCTCCTGCGATGAAACCGCCTGCGCCATCCTCGAAAATGGACGCGCGCTGGTCACCTCGGTCGTCGCCTCGCAAATGGACATTCACGCCCGTTATGGCGGCGTGTTCCCTGAAGTGGCCTCGCGCCAGCATGTTTTGAGTATCACGCCGGTCATCGAGCAGGCGCTATCCAATGCCGGAATCACGCTCAATGCTGTAGAGGCGATTGTCGTGACGCGCGGCCCCGGTTTGCCGGGTTCGCTGGTCGTCGGGTTGAATGCCGCCAAAGGGCTGGCGCTGGGGCTGGGCAAGCCGCTGGTGGGCGTGAATCACCTCGAAGGGCATATCTATTCGGCCTGGCTGCACGCCGCCGGGGAGCCGAATCCGCCGCCCGCGCCTCAGTTCCCGCTGATGGCGCTGCTCGTCTCGGGCGGGCACACCGAACTGAACCTGATGCGCGGCCATCTCGATTACCAGCGCCTCGGCGCGACCCTCGACGACGCCGCCGGGGAAGCCTTCGACAAAGTGGCCCGGCTGCTCAAACTGCCCTACCCCGGCGGGCCGATGATTGAACAAGAAGCCCGCAACGGCAACCCAACCGCCTTCAACTTCCCCCGCGCCTGGCTCGAAGGAACCAGCAACTTCTCATTCAGCGGGCTGAAAACCGCCGTGCTGCGCGAAGCGCGCCGCCTGGAAGCCTCGAACCAGCCGCTGCCCGTCCCCGATTTGGCCGCCAGTTTCCAGGCCGCCGTCATCGATGTTCTCTACACCAAAACCATGCAGGCCGCCCGCCAGCATAACGTCAAAGAAATCGTCATTGGCGGCGGGGTGTCGGCCAACCTGGCCCTGCGCGCGGCCTTCGAAGGTCAAAACGAGTTCAAGGTTCACATTCCGCCGCTCAAGTATTGCACCGACAACGCCGCCATGGTGGCCGCCGCCGGGTATTACCGCTATACGCTCGGCCACGTCTCGCCGCTCGATATTGATGTGCTGCCCACCTGGCCGCTTTCCTGACCTTCGTTTATCCGTTTTGCCGCAGGCCATCCGTTCCCGAATCCGTTTTAAAACCCAAACCCCGCCTGGACTGGCCCTAGTCCGTGCGGGGTTTGTGAGGAGAATGCTTGATTGTTATTTTACGGATTTGCTTAAGTCTAACCTGAACCAGACTTAAACGTTTGATAAGAGAATCACGGCCAGGCGGTCATGCCCGGCCAGGTCTTTTTTAATCTCGATGTCGGCGGCTGGGAAGTGCTGCCGCACCAGGGCTTCGACTGCCCGCCCCTGCCGGTTCTCGATTTCGAGCAGGATTAACCGGGCTGAAGCCTTTCTCGCCGTTATTTGGTCAAGCAGCCGGCTGATAAGTTGCAATCCGTCCGGGCCGCCATCCAGGGCCAGGGTTGGCTCTCGGCCAAAGATTTCCAGCGTTTTGAGCGTTTCGGTGGGGATGTAGGGCAGGTTGGCGGTGAGAATATCGAACGTTCGAGTATTCGAGGATTCGATATTCGATGATTCGATATTCGATGGTCGAATACTCGAATTATCGAATATCGAATGTTCGAGCAGGTCGGCCTGCATAAATCGGATGCGCCCCCCCACCCCATGCTTCTGCGCATTTTGGCGGGCAATGGCCAGGGCAGCGGGGGAGATGTCGGTGGCGATGATTTCTGCCGCGGGAACGTGAACGGCCAGGCTGACGGGGATACTGCCTGAGCCGGTTCCAATGTCGAGGAAACGGTAGCACGGCCCCAGCGGGGGATGAGTCCGCGCCCAGGCCAGGGCGGTTTCGATGAGCAGTTCGGTTTCGGGGCGTGGAATCAGCACCTCGGGCGAGACATTAAAATCCAAACCGAAAAATTCCCAGCGGCCGAGGAGGTACGGTAACGGGACTCCGGCCTGGAGTTGGCGGGCAGCCGTTTCGAGGGCCTGTTCCTGCTCCGGCGTGAGACTCACTTCGGGGTGCGCTAAAACCCAGGAGCGGCTCTTCCCGGTGACATGCGCCAGGAGTACCTGCCTCTCGAGCGCGGGGAGGTTAATCTTCGTCATCCTCTGCGCCTGCCGAGAGCCGGTCGGCTTCGTCGCGGGTGGAGAGTTCCTCGATGAATATTTCGATGCAGCCTTCCATGACGGCGGGCAGGTTGTAGGAGGAGACGCCAATGCGGTGGTCGGTGACGCGGCTTTGCGGGTAATTGTAAGTGCGGATTTTTTCGGAGCGCTCGCCGGTACCGACTTGCGAGCGGCGGTCGGCTTCGAGTTCGGCGCGGCGTTTGTTTTCCTCGATTTCGAACAGGCGGGCGCGCAGGATGCTCATGGCGCGCATTTTGTTCTGGAGTTGGGAACGCTCGTCCTGGCAGGTGACGACCAGTCCGCTCGGTTTGTGATACAGGCGCACGGCGGTGGAGTTCTTCTGGACGTTTTGCCCGCCCGCGCCGGCCGATTTGTAGACTTCGATTTCGATGTCGCTTTCGGGGATGTGGATTTCGACATCATCCACTTCGGCCAGCACCGCGACGGTGACGGTGGAAGTGTGGATGCGCCCCTGGGCTTCGGTGGCCGGGACGCGCTGGACGCGGTGGACGCCCGATTCCCATTTGAGTTTGGAGAACGCGCCCTTGCCCTTGATTTCGAAGATAATTTCCTTGAATCCGCCGATGCCGATTTCGCTGACCGACATCACTTCGCTCTTCCAGCGATTGAGTTCGGCGTAGCGGGTGTACATGCGGAACAGGTCAGCGGCGAACAGCGCGGATTCGTCGCCGCCCGCCCCGGCCCGGATTTCGACGATGACGTTTTTATCGTCACGCGGGTCTTTGGGGACGAGCATTGCCTTGAGTTGGTGTTCCAGCGCGGGGATTTGTTCTTCGAGTTCGGCCAGTTCCAGTTCGGCCAGTTCGCGCATTTCGGCGTCGTCGCCTGCGAGCAGTTCCCTGGCTTCCTGCTGGCGTTTGAGGGCCTGGCGGTATTGGCGCGCCTTTTCGACCAGTTCTTCGAGGTCGGCGCGTTCCTTGTTCAGGTCGGCTGCTTTTTGGTAGTCGCTGCCAACATCCATCAGTTGGCGGGTGAGTTCTTCATAACGTTCTTCGATTCCGGAGAGTTTGTCGAGCATAAATACCTTTTTGTAGCGCAAGATAGTATCTTGCGCTACTCATGCGACAGAAAGCGCGGCCTTTCGCCGCGCCTGGGGGATGTGGAGGGAGGGTGTAGTTAGAAAGCGGCGATTGCCGAAAGCGTCAGGGCGAGAATCAATAATACCGCCACTACGGTAAAGATAGCCTGGTTGCGCTTGACCTGCCGGGCGTAGTAATCATTATTATCTTTCTTACTGTTTTTTCCTGCCATAGATTGCGCGCCTTTCTATTTCTGGAGTTCAAAGTCTCTGACTTTGGACAATAAAGTCCAAAATCGGTATCGTCTCAAAAAATGGGGAAACGTCCCAACACTTGCGCCTGCGCGACAAGTGCAGGCGAGGTTTGCTTGAAAAATCTGGTTGAGTCGTTCAAACCGCTCGGCTGAGCGCTCACGACGAAGCCTTCGGGACGGTGCTTCTCTTCCCAAAATATTGAGAAGATACCAAAATCGGGAGCTTTCCCTGGCACTGCCCGCCAGGGCAGGCGTGGACTCCGCAGCCAACTTATATTTTACCGCGTTTTTGGAAAGCGGATTGCATGGCGGCTTCCAGTTCGTCGAGGCTGACCGGCTTGGTAGTGTAGGCATCCGCGCCGAGATTCATGGCCTCGTCGATTTGCACATCCGCCGCTTCGGAGGAGAGCACGATGACGGGCATCGAATTCCATTCGGGGCGGCGGCGTACAAACTCGAGCATCATCATGCCGGTCACTTCGGGCATGCTCATGTCGAGAATCATCAAATCGGGGCGTTTACCCGCCAGCAGTTCTTTGGCCGCGCTGCGCGCATTCAGGTAGTGCTTTGACTGGCAGTCGAGCAGTTTCAGCATCAGGCTGACGGCTTTCGCCATTTCTTCGTCGTCGTCTACAATCCAGACTTGTTTCATGGTTTGCTCAAATGGGTTTCTACGTCACGAAGGAAGTCTGAGAAAAGGATTTCGTGGTCAACAGTGTCATGCCTGGATGGGTCATCAAAAGGATGCCAGTGCCATTTTATTTTGGCGTTATCTGCGCCGAAAATGCGTTTTCCCGCGTGAATCAGCGCGAAAGATGTCTGTAAAATGTATCAATGAACATCTCCTCGTCAAGGTAAGCGCGCAGCGCAACCCAGTAAACGCCAGCCTGAATTTGCGCGACACTTTTGACAAGTCTTGAGTTGGCGCAAATTTCCAGGGTGTATTGTTCAAAATCGCCGAGACTCAAGCCTGCCATTTTGCCAGTTCTCGCAATGCTTTCCTGTCACTGACCGCTGCTTCCCAGAATAAATAATCCTGTTCGACTTCGTAAGAATATGAGTCGGGAATTTCATCTGTCTGCATTTTTTTATCAAAGGAGGCGAAGCTCATGCCATACTTTTTCTCATAGCCGCGGATTTTATTTTCAACTTCTTCTCTACCGGACAAACTGCGTGTTAGTTTGTCATTTCGAGCGACAGCGAGAAATCTTCTCCCAGTGCGCAAGATTTCTCCCCGCTGCGCGGCTCGAAATGACAAGAATAAGATATGAATTACAGTTTAGATTGTTTTGTCCGGTAGAGAAGGGAGGTCAAACGGTTGACAGATAGCCGAAAACGGCGCAGACTGCGTTATGTGCTGGATATTTAACCCCCGCAGTGAAACGGAGCGGGGCAGGGGGTGTCCACTCCGCTGCGCTGCGGGGGCTGCGCGCTAGCGTATTTCGGAGGTCTTCCGCGGTTCGTGTCAGTCGTCAGGCGGGCGGGCAGCGGGTAAGTCAAAACTCCATAGCGGACTCTTCTGGTTTGTTCAGCCAGCCGGGGGGAGTTGCCGGGCGATTCGCCGGTCGACTTTGCCCATCGGGTAGGAATCCAGTTCGGGCAGGGGAATCCATCGAAGGGGCGAATCAACCAGGGGTTCGGCGAGTTGGCACAGCCAGGGGTACTCCGTCAGCCGGAAGTGGGTGTAGGCGTGCTGGATTTCAGGGAGGCGCGAGAGCGGGGTCACTTTCAGGGAGTAGGCGGCTTCGATAGCGGTCACAAGGGCTTCAGCGGAGTCGGTTTCCACTTCTGCGGCGGGAAATTCCCACAGGCCGCCGAGCAATCTCCCGGCGGGGCGGCGTTTCAGGAGGGTTTTTCCATCCAAAACAATCACGGCGGCGGCTTTGCGTTGACTGGGGACAAGCGGCTTGGGTCTGGTGACCGGGCGATGTTCCTGGTTTCCCTGTCGGCGGGCGAGGCAGAGTTCCTGCGCGGGGCAGAGCAGGCAGCGCGGGTTGCGGGGCAGGCAAATCGTCGCGCCTAAATCCATGAGGGCCTGGTTGTAGTCGCTGGCGCGGCCCGGCGGGAGGTGGGTTTCGGCCAGTACCCATAGGGCGTTTTCACCTTCGGCAGAGTCAGCGGGCAGGGAAACATCGAAGACGCGCGCGAAGACTCGTTTCAGGTTGCCATCCAGGGTGGCAACATCCTGCCCGAAAGCGATGGAGGCGATGGCGGCGGCGGTGTAGCGCCCGATTCCGGGCAGTTTGCGCAGTTCGACGAGGCTGGAGGGGAGTTGGCCGCCGTGTTCGTTTACGACAACCTGGGCGGCTTTGCGCAGGTTGCGGGCGCGGCTGTAGTAGCCCAGGCCTTCCCAGGCCGAGAGTACATCCTGTTCGGGGGCGGCGGCCAGGGACTCGAGGGTGGGGAAGCGTTTCATCCAGCGCGCGAAGTAGGGGATGACGGCTTCGACGCGGGTTTGCTGGAGCATGATTTCGCTGACCCAGACGGCGTAAGAATCAGGATGCCCGTTCCTTTGCCCGGCGGGGGTTCGCCAGGGGAGGACGCGGGCATGTTTTTCGTACCAGGCCAGGATGCGCCGGGCAAATTCGTCCATTTAGAACTGGAAGCCGCCTTTGCCGGGAACGACCTTGCAGGCGTAGTTTTTGACAAAGCCCTGGAGTTTGTCGCGCATGCCGCTCCATTCGACCGAGCCAAGCATGCGCTGCGCGCCGGGCAGGTCGGGGGCCAGCAGGGCGACCAGGATTTGGGGGTATTCGCCGTAGATGGTGGCCCAGGCTTCGGTGGGTTCGAGGCCCAGGCGCTGGACGCCAGGGATGAATTCGCCGATGACGAATTCGAAGTATTCCTGTTCGCGTTCGGGGGCGATGTCCCAGGTGAGGAGGAGTTTGACTGACATAGGGGCTTATCCGCGATTGGGTAAGACAGGTCTCCGACCTGTCCTGCGAGGCGAGGGGTAAGACGGGTCTCCGGCCTGCCCTGCGAGGCGAGGGGTAAGACAGGTCTCCGGCCTGTCCTGCGAGGCGAGGGGTAAGACAGGTCTCCGGCCTGTCCTGCGAGGCGAGGGGTAAGACGGGCAAGACAGGTCGGAGACCTGTCCTACCTACCTTGTGCGAATGCGCTATTTTGATAAGCCGATAAGACGCAAAACAGGCAAGACGGGTCGGAGACCTGTCCTACCGTTAGCCGCCGGAGGCCAGGTTGAGGACGACGACCTTGGTTTCGTCGGGCAGGCCGGAGCGGGAGATTTTGAGGGAGGGGACGGCCTCGGCGGCGGTTAATCCCATTTCTTTCAGGAATTTGGAGAGCGGGTCGAGCTGGATTTTGCAGGCTGTGAGGCCGTAGTGCATGGGGATGACGATGTTCGGCTCGAGCAGGGAGATGACTTCGGCTGCTTTGGCTGCGTTGAGGCCGTTGCCGCCGCCGACCGGTACGAGGGCGATATGCACCGTGCCGAGGGCTTCCACTTCGGATTGGGTGGGGACCTGGCGCAGGTCGCCCAGGTGGGCGACGTTCAGACCGTCGTAATCGAAGACGTACAGGGTGTTGCGCGGTTTTTCGACGCCTTTCTTGCCATTCGTGTCGGTCTGGACGCCAGTGATGAAGACGCCGCCGATTTCGAACTCGCCGGGGCCGGTGATGCGGTGCGAGGTGCCTTTGACGGCGCTGGTGAAGTTGTGTCCCGGCGCTTCGTGGCTGACGGTGACAATATCGGCTTTCAGGCGCAGCGCTTCGTAGCCAATGACCTCACTATCGAAGGGGTCGGTGACGACGCTGGCCATGCCGCGCTCGGTGAGTCGAAAACAGGAGTGCCCGTACCATGTGATTTCCATTGAATGTTGTTACCTCCTGGTCAATTATACCCGCTGCGGGGCGCGCGGAAGTTATATTTCGGGTTTCTCTTACAAAAGGTAACTACCTGCCACCCTCACCCCCCCCCAACCCCTTGCCCTCGGCACGCTTCGCAGTCCCGGTGGGAGAGGGGAGAAATCTCGGACGAAATTGTCGTTTTCGGCATAAAAATCCGCTTTTTGTATCTGTTTCCCTCTCCCTTTGGGAGAGGGGCAGGGTGAGGGCAGGTAGTTACGAAAAATGAGCGAAAAACGTTGTGCGGAGTTGATTCGGCTTGTCCATTAGCTCTGTTTTGCGGACTTCAAGAAAGGCGCGGCCCGGATGCTTAACAAACCTTAAGGCGCGCCCCCTTGTTAATGCAAATTTTAGACTGTTTTGGTATGATTTTTACTATTCAGGAGCAAGCCATGGACTCACCTTTCAAATCCGTACCGATTCAATCATCCGAAATTACGCCAAAACACGTCTACCTTTCGCGGCGCGACTTCATCAAAGCCGCCGGGGTTATTGCCGGGAGCATGGCCCTGGCGGCGTGCCTGCCCTCGCAGGAGGGCGCGCCCAATGCCCTCGAAACCAATTCCGCCCCCGCCCCAACCGCCGCTGACCCGTCCATTGCCGAAAAAACCGACGAACTCGGCGACCCGGTCAACTCGTTCAAAGACATCACCAACTACAACAACTACTACGAATTTACCACCGACAAACAGGGCGTGGCGCGGCTGGCCCGCAACTTCCAAACCTCGCCCTGGGATGTGGAAGTCGGCGGCCTGGTCAAAAATCCCGCCAAGTTCGGCGTGGAAGACCTGATGAAGAAATACCAGCCCGAAGAGCGCGTCTACCGCCTGCGCTGCGTCGAAGCCTGGAGCATGGTCATCCCCTGGGTGGGCTTTCCGCTCTCGAAACTGCTCCAGGAGGTCGAACCAACCTCCGACGCCCAATACGTCAGTTTCGAGACGATTTACAAGCCCGATGAAATGCCCGGCCAGAAAGAACCCTGGTATCCCTGGCCTTACCGCGAAGGCCTGCGCCTCGACGAAGCCATGCACGGCCTGACCCTGCTCGCCACCGGGCTATATGGAGGCGAACTGCCCCCGCAGAATGGCGGCGGCATCCGGCTGGTCGTCCCCTGGAAATACGGCTTCAAATCCATCAAGGCCGTCGTCAAAATCGAACTGACCGCCAAGGAACCTTTTGCGCTCTGGAAGGCCATCCAGCCAGGTGAATATGGCTTTTATGCCAACGTCAACCCCAACGTTGACCATCCGCGCTGGAGCCAGGCCACCGAGCGCCGCATCGGCGAAATCGCCCGCCGCCCCACGCTCCTGTTCAACGGCTACGCCGAACAGGTGGCAGGGCTGTATGAGGGCATGGATTTACGAAAAAATTACTAATGTGGCGCGGGATGTCATCCCGCGTTATGGGCCGGAATAATATCCTGACCTGTGAGTATAAGAGAACCGCCCGAACCAGGAAAATACAACAGGGCGGAGTATCATCCGCCCTGTTGTGAATAAGAAGCCTTTTCAGGTACTCTTTTCCCAATCCTTGATCGCCGATTTAATCATCGTCTGAATCTCCGCGTCTGGCACATCGTCCACCCCGGCGTAGCGGGTTTTGCCGACGAACACAATTACTTCGCCGAGCGAACCCTCCTCCAGGTGGATTTCGCGGTTTGCCAGCGGCGAAGCGGCCAACCGTTTCTGGAGGAAATCGTCAATCATGGTGACGATGGAGGGCGGCCTGGTATTTTCTATCACTTTCAGGTCGTTCGCCATCAGGCTGCGGAATCCGCGCCCGATACTGAGTTTGGTTTTGTCCTTGTCTTTGTCATTTTCGGCGGGGGGCTTTGCCGAAACGGGAGCAGCAGCCGGTGGGGGGGCTGCCGGGGCAGGGACCGGCGCCGGGGCTGGGACGGTCTTCCCGTCTATCCAGGGCCGGATTTGTACGATGATGTTCACCAGCCGGGCGCGCTGTTCGGCGGTCAGTTCGTCCGGCGCAACGCGCGCGCCATCCACTTCGAGATGCCAGGCCAGGCTTTTATCGAGCATGACCTTGAGCGCGGTATGCTCTTCGGGGAGGGCTGGCCGCCCTGCTTCTGGCGAGTCGGCAGCCTGCGCGTCAGATTTTGGCCGTTCCTCGAACATGCGGGCGGCGTATCCCGCCATGAGCGCAATGAGGACGGTAACTGCAAGAACAATCAGGAACGTTCCTGGGGGGATTGTGGCGGTTGATTCCATCATTTCACCTGGCATTGCGGGCAGATGTGGGTGCTGCGCTGTCCTACGATGAGCCGTTCGATGGGCGCGCCGCAACCAGGGCAGGGTTCCGCCTCCCGGCCATAGACCCGGAAGTAGTTCTGGAAATCCCCGCCGCGATAGACCCAGTCAATGCTTGCGCCATTATGCTCGATTCCGGCTATCAAAACAGTTTGAATTGCGTGATAAAGCCGCGCGGCTTCCTCGATGGTGATTGTATCTGAAATCCGCAGCGGATGCAGCCCCGCCAAATGTAATGCCTCGTCGGTATAAATGTTCCCCAGCCCGGCCAGGAAAGATTGGTCGAGCAGGAGCGGCTTCATCTGGCGGCGGTGCCGCAACAGACGGTCATGGAATTCCTGGGGAGTGAAGGCCGGGTCGAACGGTTCCGGGCCAAGGCTGCCAATCACGTCTCCGGGATGCGCCGTCAGCCAGGCGCGCCCGAATTTGCGAGTGTCGTTGAAGACCAGCGCGCGCCCGTCGGAGAGTTCCAGGGTGAGGCGGTCGTGTTTTTCGGGCAGATAAGGCAGGGGGCGCAGGTACAAGTCGCCGCTCATGCGTAAGTGGATGAAAAGATGGAAGTCGGCGAGCTGGATATCGAGGTATTTGGCGCGCCGCGCAACGCCGGTGATTTCGCGCCCGCTGATTTGTTCAGTGAACGTTTCGGGCGAGGGAATTGCCAGGGTTCGCCGCCACAACAAGCTGGCAGACTGAACGATGCGCCCGGTCAATTCGGGGCGCAGGGAACGCGCAATCGTCTCCACTTCTGGCAGTTCAGGCATGTTACTCGTTGAACATTTCACCCACGCTGCGGCCCTGGTGCGCGCGCAGGATGACTTCGCCAATCAGCCCGCCGACCGAAATGACCCTTAACCGGTCTTTGAGAAGCACCTGTTTTTCTGCCGAAATGGGGACGGTATCGGTGGTGATGAACTGCTTGACCGGCAGGGTCGCCAGCCGGTCGACCGCGTTGGACGAGAAAATGGGATGCACGCAAACCACGTACACATCGCGCGCGCCTTTTTCTTTCACCAGGTTCACGGCCTGGATAATGGAGCCGCCGGTATCGATTTCGTCATCCACCAGGATGACGTCCCGGTTTTCCACCTCGCCGATGACGGTCAGGGCCTGGGCTTTGGCGTCGTTTGCCACGCGGCGTTTTTCGATGAAGGCAATCGGGGCCTCGATATCGGCAGCCAGGTTGCGGCCTTTTTTGGCAAATCCCAGGTCCACCGTCACCACAACCGGGTCTTTCATCCCCCTTCGTTCGCTGCGCAGGTAGTCGGAGATGAGGTAAAACCCGGTCAATACGTCGCCGGGGATAGAGAAGAACCCCTGCACCTGCCCGGCGTGCGGGTCGAGCAGGATGTAGCGGTCGGCCCCGGCCACTTCAATCATGTCGGCCATCAGGCGGGCGGTAATTGGCACGCGCGGCTGGTCTTTTTTATCGGAACGGCCATACGCCAGGTAAGGGATGACCGCAGTAACGCGCCCTGCCGAATCCAGTTTGAGCGTTTGCAGCAGGATGAGCAATTCCATCAGGTTGCGATGCACCGGCGAGGAAGTGGTTTGCACTATATACACATCCTGCCCGCGCACGCTGGAATGCAGTTTGACGAACAGGTTTTCGTTGGGGAATTGGATAATATCCCGTCCACAGAGCGGCGCTTTGACATAATCGGCAATTTTCTGCGCCAGGTCAGGAGAACCCGTGCCTGCATACAGTTTGATGCCGCCAAAGACTTTCATGTCATGCTGGTCGATACGAGCCATGCCTGGAACCTTTCAATTTTTATTCTCGTTCAACAATCGCTCAACCGCTTCTCGCGGTGAGATTTCCCGGTTTTGGATGGATTCGAGCATGGAATCCATGCTTTTGGGATGAATTTGGGAGAGGAAGCGAGCGACGAGCGTTCCCTGGAGAATCAGGTCGAACTCGGTCTCCAGCCGGGCGCGCTCCCGACGGGACCAATCCCCACTGGAGCGCAGGTGCGCCACATGCCGCTCAACCGCTTCCAGCAATTCAGGGATTCCCTTCCCTTCGGTCGCCACCGCGCGCTGCACAGGCGGAATCCACAACCCGGCGTCAGGGGTATCCTCCCCGTTCAACTCCATCGCCTGGCCGTGATGCCGGAACACCTTGCGCACCGGATGCGCCAGCTCGAGCATGGTTTTGAGCGCGCGCTCGGCCGCTTCCACGCCGGGGCGGTCGGCCTTGTTGATAACCAGGATGTCGGCAATCTCCAAAATCCCGGCTTTAATCGCCTGGATGTCGTCTCCCAGCCCGGGCGCTTCGACGACCAGGGTGGTGTGCGCCAGCCGGGCAATGTCCACCTCGCTCTGGCCCGCGCCGACCGTTTCGATGAGAATCACGTCGAACCCGGCAGCGTCGAAGACCTGGGTCACGGCAGCGGTGGCGGCAGCCAGCCCGCCCAACGACCCGCGCGAAGCCATCGAGCGGATGAACACGCCGGGGTCGCCCGAAAGGTCGCGCATTCGCACCCGGTCGCCCAGCACGGCCCCGCCGGTGAATGGGCTGGAAGGGTCCACCGCCACAATGGCGACCCGTTTGCCTTGTTTACGAAACTGCAAGGCCAGCTGGTTGACCAGCGATGATTTCCCGGTTCCGGGCGCGCCGGTCACGCCAATCAAATGCGCCCTGCCGGTATGCGGGAAGAGCGCATCCAGGGCCAGGCGGCCCTCAGGCGTGTCGTTTTCGACGCGGGAGAGCAGGCGCGCCAGCGCCAGCCGGTCGCCGTTTAGGACGGGTTGTGCCAATTCCATGCGCAAAGTAAGTTACGAGAAAAATCAGGCGGCCACGCCAGGCAGGGCGGCGCGGATATCGGCGATGATTTGTTCGGTCGGCGCGCCAGGGCCATACACGCCGGTTACGCCCAATTCTTTCAGCCGGGGCGCATCTTCATCGGGAATAATCCCGCCGATGAACACCCGCACATGCTCCTGCCCGTTGGCTTTGAGCAGTTCCAGGATGCGCGGGACGAGCGCCATGTGCGCGCCGGAAAGGATGGAAAGGCCGACCACATCCACATCTTCCTGCAAGGCGGCCTCGGCAATCATTTCTGGCGTCTGGCGCAGGCCGGTATAAATCACTTCCATCCCCGCATCGCGCAGGGCGCGGGCAACCACTTTGGCGCCCCGGTCATGTCCGTCGAGACCTGGTTTGGCGACGAGAACACGGATTTTTTGTTCGGGCATTCTTCCTCCGGCAAACGGAAATTCTTCGATTCTCTACCGGACAAACTTCGTGTTAATTTGTCATTTCGAGCAACAGCGAGAAATCTTCTCCCAGTGCGCAAGATTTCTCCCCGCTGCGCGGCTCGAAATGACAAAAATAAGATATGAATTACAGTTTAGATTGTTTTGTCCGGTAGAGAAATTCTTCGATAGAAATTATACTATGCCAAATCCACCAAATGTACCGCTTGTCCGTTGTAATGCAGGCGATATACAATATTATGACGCCTGTTCTATAATTTATGCTATACTTTATCTATGGACTCGACGCAAGCGCACTGGCCCACCTGGATGGATTCCCTGCGCCGCCAAAAACTGGACGGTCTCGCCATCTGGCTGCTTGAAGCCGCCGCGCCCCTGCACCTCCTTACCGCGCAACTCCTCTACATCGGTCAACCGCTCGCCTCATCCCAGGCAGGGGCGCAGATGAATGCCCTTGCGCGCCTGCTGGAGCAGGGAGATGAAGTCCAAACCTTTGCCGCCTACCTGAAAGGACAGCAACAATGACCCCCCAGACTGCCGGGATGCTCGGAATTGGCATCGTCATCTTTGCAGGGTTGTTATTGACGTTGCTGACCCTGTTTTACAAGCGTTCGCCGTTTTACTTCAGGAATATCCTCGCATTCCTGCGCGTGCGCCGCGCTGCCAGCATGGTAGTGGAAGACGGCACGCGCTTGCACGTTTCGATTGGCAGCGCCAACCTGCTCACCCCTTCGGCTGCATCCGCGCTGGCCGGGCTGGCGCTCATCCGCCACCTGGGGGAGGTGACCTCGCTCAGCGACCACCCGCCCATGACCACCACCGGCAGCCCTACCCTGAACCTGCTCGCGCAGGATACCTTGCGGACGGCGCACGAATCGGTGGCTACCGAACAGGCGTTTGATATGAACAATGGCCGCCTGGCCGGGTTGACGCCGCTCTCCTACATGGCGGGCGTCATGCCTGCCATCCGGGACGAGAGAATTTCGACGAATGTCCTGATTGGCAACTTTGGGCCAGAAGTGGGGCTGCTCACCGAAGCCGCCGACCGGCAAAAGACGCCGGTGATTGCCGCCAGCGACAGCCTGCCGGCCCAGGCGGTGCTGTATGCCGCCACCCAGGAGCCGCTCATCGGTGAAGAACTGTTTGCCGCCGGGGCTTATATCCAGGCTGGGCCGGGTCACGCCGCCAGCCTGCTGGTGCAGGACATCTTGCGCTGGTTCATCATCCTGGTCTTGATTGGCGGCGCATTATTGAAGATGGCAGGGCTTCTGTGAGACGCATTTTCCCCACCATCAACGCTGTGGTCGCCATTGGTGCCGGACTGATTGTCCTGATTGGTTATTTTGTCGATGTGCAGGGCATGATGGAAGTTCGCCTGCTCCTGTTCCAGTGGGCGGTTATCGTTGGCGGAGTGGCCGTGCTGGTTGGAATCTGGAACCTGTTTTCGGTTCACCTTCAAAAAATTCGCGCCAAAAAGCCAGGTTCGGTATACAGCCTGGTCTTGCTGTTTTTCCTGCTTCTGACCTTGTTCTTGCTTATTTTCCCGCTTTTGTTACAGAGCCTGGCATCGGATGACCTGACCCAGTCGAATACGGTCAGCGCGGCCAATGCGATACTCCTGGATGGCATTATCATCCCGGCTGAGGTCAGCCTGATGGCCGTGCTGGCTGTCACGCTGATTGTTGCGGCCATCCGCATGTTGCGCACCCGCGCCGACCTGCCTGTGATTGTATTCCTGGCAACGGCTTTCGTGGCGCTTTTGGGGATTGGGCTGCGCTCCTTCCTGGGGCAAATCCCATTTATCAGTGACCTGGCTCAGTCCCAGGTCGTCACCAACGCCCTGGCGCTGGGCGGCGCGCGCGGCATCCTGATTGGCGTCGCGCTTGGCACCCTTACCACCGGCCTGCGAATCCTGCTTGGCGTCGACCGTCCGTATGGAGGCAAGTAGTGGCTGACGTCAAATGCCCCTCCTGTGGAAAGACCAATCCCGAATCGCTGGAAATTTGCCAGTTCTGCGGAGCCTTGCTCAAAATCGCTGGCACCGAGCCGCTTGCTCCCCTCTTGCCAGGGCAATTCCCGGAGAAAAAGGATACTTCTGACCTGGAGCGCACCCTGCCCGGCTGGCTGCGTGATATTCGTCGCGCCGGAAATGAACCCGTGACATTCCCCATTCCGCAGGCCAAAGTCCCGCAGGATGCGCCGCCCCCTCCGCCCCCGCAAAAAGCCCCGGATGCGCCTTTGGATTTGCTGGCCGGTCTCGCGCAGGCCGGCAGCGATGACGAGGAAGTCCCCGACTGGCTGAAGAACCTGCAAGGAGAGTCGCCCGCCCCGGCAGCCCCCGCTGTTGCGCCGCAAGCCGAGTCGCAAGAGCCTCCTGACTGGCTGGCCAATTTGCAGGCAGAGCCTGCCCAAACAGAACCGGCGCCGCAGCCCGAAGCCTGGGGATTCTCCAACGAGCCAACGACCTTCAATTTCGACGAGAGTGAAGAACCTGCCCAATCTTTTGGGGAAACGCCCGACTGGTTGGCCGCGCTCGAAACGCAGGAATCCACGCCGCCGCAGCCCCAACCTTCGGCAGAAGAATTCCCCACCCTGCCTGGCGGGGATTCGGGCGATACTCCTGACTGGCTGGCGTCACTGGGAAGCCTCGATACAGTCCAGCCGGAAAACGCGCCTGCCCAGCCCGCTCCTCCTGGAGATGTAGAAACGCCCGATTGGCTGTCCTCGTTGGGCGGATTCGAAGCCGCCTCCCAGCCCCAACCGGAGAGCGCGCCTCCCACACCAGGCGGCGACCTGCCTGGCTGGCTGGCAGATTTGCAAAGTCCCGCGCAAACTACACCTGATGCCCCGGTGATTGAGACTCCCGCTGTGGAAGTCCCATCCAGCGACCTGCCCGACTGGTTGAGCGGGTTGCAAGAAACCGCCCCAACCCAGGCCGAGACCCCAGCTGCGGAAATTTCATCCGCTGACCTGCCCGATTGGATGAGTGGCTTTCAGGAATCCGCATCATCCACTCCGGAATCCGTTTCCTCCGATTCTCCGCTTCCTCCGCTGTCCAGCGACACCCCCGATTGGATGAGCGGATTGCAGGAAACCGCCCCAACCCAGGCCGAGACCCCAGCTGCGGAAATTTCATCCGCTGACCTGCCCGACTGGTTGAGCGGGTTGCAAGAAACCGCCCCCTCCGCTCCCGAATCCGTTCCCCCATCCGATTCCTCCGATTCTCCGCTTCATCCGTTGTCCACTCCGCTGTCCAAGCCCTTCCCGACCGGCGCATTGGACGAGTTCAGAACCCTGGCAGAAAGTGAACCCGTCCCTGACTTTTTGAGCGGGCTGGTGCCCGATGCAGGGGAGAAAAAGCCGGAGGCCCAACCCGAAGCGCAACCCGGGGAACTGCCCGATTGGTTTGCCGGCATGGCCGCCGGGGCGATGGCGGCTTCCCTCGAGGCCGAACCAACGCCTTCAGCGGAGGCTGAAAAACCCGTCGAACCGGAAGCCGGGATGTTTGCGCTCCCCGAACTCGACCTCGCGCCCGTTCCTGCCGAATCGGAAAATCCTGCCCTTGGGAATGAAGGAATTGATTCGCTCCTGCTGGATGTGCCGGACTGGCTGTCCGGGTTTACGCCATCTGTAGAAACCGGTCAGCCTGTCGATGCCGCCGCGCCAGAAGACGCCGACCTGCATCCCGTTGAATTGCCTTCCTGGGTGCAGGCCATGCGCCCGGTCGAGTCGATGCTGACCGGAACCGAATCGGCGGATATTGGGGATGGGGAAGTTGAACAACAGGGGCCGTTGGCCGGTTTTCGCAGTGTCTTGCCGGTTGCTGCCGATGCGCTCGAAATCCGCAAGCCCCGGGCCTATGCGCTCAAACTCCAGGTGGGCGAGGCGCAGCGCGCGCGGGCGGCCTTGCTGGAAAACCTGCTCGCTTCGGAAACCGAATCGAAAGCGGTTGCCCCTCCTGAAAAAGCAGCACTGCTGCGCCCCCTGCGCTGGATATTGTTTGCCATTTTGACGCTGGTCGTGCTTATCCCGTCGATTCTTGGCACGCGCGCCTTCCCTGCGCCCGGACTGTTGACAGACCCAAATGCCCCGTTCAACAAGTTCTATGATACGCTGGCAAATACCGTCCCGGATGGCGCCCTGGTATTGGTGGTGACGGACTACCAGCCGGGCTTTGCCGGGGAGTTGGAACAGGCCGCCGCGCCGGTCGTCACGCACCTGATGCGCAAAAATGCGCAAATGGCGTTCCTTTCCTCGTCTCCTGTGAGCGTCGAAATGGGAGAGCGCTTGCTGGAAAAGTCCCGGACCTTTTATAAAAAGAACGGGCAGGATGCGCCGCCCTACCTGTTTGGCGAACAATACCTGTTCCTGGGATACCTGCCCGGCGGCGCGGCGGGCGTGAAAGCCTTTGCAGAACAGCCGCAGCGCATGACCGGGATTGACTCGTTCAGCGGCGACCTGTGGCAGACGGATTTGTTGCGCAACAAGATTGCCGACATCTCCGGTTTCGCCGCCGTCATCGTCATCACCGACGACCCGGAGAATGGCCGCCTGTGGATCGAACAAACCGGCGCGCGCCTGGGAAATACCCCCATGCTCATGGTCACCAGCGCCCAGGCCGGGCCAATGATTCAACCGTATGCCGCTTCGGGACAGTTGAGCGGGCTGGTGGTTGGCCTGGAAGGCGGCGCGCTCTACGAGGAGCGGGATGCCCAGCCCGGCCAACGGTATCCTGGTCACATCAAAGCATTGTACTGGGACGGGTTCGGCATGGCCCTGATTGTGGCCCTGCTTGCTATTTTCTTTGGCGCCCTTTGGAGCCTGGTGGAACGCTTCCGCGCCCGCAAAGATGAAGCAGAACAGGACGAGGCATAGCATGGAAGATTTCATCATTGGCTTGCTCAGCTTCCTGTTTACGGTGTTGATTTTGAGTTACATCATCGGCGACAGCCCGGCCTTCCGGCTGGCTGTCCACGCTTTTGTGGGCGTGGCCGCCGGCTATGTGGCCGCGACTGTTTTTCGCCAGGTGGTGGTCGATAAACTGTTCATGCCGCTCTTCGTAGGTTCTCCCCTCGACCGCGCCCTGATGGTGTTCCCATTGATTATGAGTTTCATGCTGCTGGCAAAGATGTCGCCGCAGTTCGAATGGTTCGGACGCCCGATTGTAGCCTTCCTGGTCGGCGTTGGGACGGCAACCGCTGTCGCCGGCGCGGTGCTTGGCACGTTGTTCCCCCAAATCGAGGCATCTTCCGCTATGTTTGGGCAGGGGCTGGGGGGCATCGCATCCGGCGCGCTCATCCTGCTCGGCACGATAACGACGATTGCCTATTTCCAGTTCACCGTGCGCAAGGCCAACGCCGGCAGCCGCGGCAAAATCATGGCGTTCCTGGCCCTGTTGGGGCAGGTCTTTATCGCCATCACGCTGGGCGCAATCTTTGCCGGGGTATTGGCGGCGGCGCTGACTGCTTTTGTCGACCGCATCCAATCCATTGTGTTGTTTTTCGATTCGTTGATTCCAAAATAGAACCCCTATGCCTGCTTCCCTCATTGATGGCAACTCCCTGTTAGCAGTCGACGTGGGCTCGGTCACGACGCGCGCCGCATACTTCGATGTCGTCGAAGGCCAGTACCGCTTCATTGGCATGGGACACTGCCCCACCACGAATTATGGCGCAATGCGCAACCTGGTGTTGGGCGTGCAATTGGCCGTCGAAAACCTGCAAAGCCTGACCGGTAAGCAGTTGATGGATGATGAGGGGCGGCTGCTCATCCCTTCGCAGCCGGATGGGTCCGGTGTAGACGGCATGGTGACAACTTTTTCCGTCGGCGCGCCCCTCAAGACGCTGGTCGTTGGTTTGTTGCCCGAAGTGTCGCTCAAATCTGTCGAAAAACTGGCCCAGGCCTCCTACGCCCGCGTGGTGGACAGCATCAGCCTGAACGACCCCCGGCGGCTGGATGAACAGGTCAATGCCGTTATCCGCCACAGCCCAGAGCTGGTCTTGATTGCCGGCGGCGTAGATGGCGGGGCCTCCAAATCCATCAACAATATCATTGAAACTATCGGTCTTTCGGCTTACCTGATGCCTGACGGCCAGCGTCCGGCCATGCTCTATACCGGCAACCGCGCCCTGGCAGGCAGTATCCGAACGGCGCTTTCGAAAATTGCGTCTGAACTGGTGATTTGCCCCAACGTGCGCCCGGCGCTGGAGGTGGAAGACCTTGGCCCGGCGCAGCGCGAACTGGCCAAACTGGCAACCAATATCCGTCAACGCCAAATGCCGGAAATCGAAGAATTGCGCGCCTTGTCGGGAGGCGTTATCCTGCCTTCGGCATACGCGCAGGGGCGAATGGTGCGCTTCCTGTCCATCGATGGCGGGAACAAATATGTGTTGAGCGTCGATGCGGGCGTTTCTGCGGTTTCGATGGCTGCCGCGTTTGGGGAACACCTGCACCTGAACGTCTTTCCCCAGTTCGGACTGGGGGAGCCGCTGGCCGGGCTGTTGAAACACACCACGCTGGATGAGATTGCCCGCTGGCTGCCAATCGAAGTGCCGGTTGAAACGGTGCGCGATTACCTGTACCAGAAATCGCTCTACCCGCAAGCTCTCCCGGCGACGCGCGAGGAACTGTTCATCGAGCAGGCCATCGCGCGGCAGAACCTGCTTTTGTCAACCCAAACGATGGTACAGCGCCTGCCCGGACGTTATCGACGGCAGGGAGGTTTGCTGCCGTCTTTCGAACTCGTCGTAGCGGGCGGGGCAGTGCTGACCAATGCCCCCTCGCTCGGCCAAAAATTGCTGTTGTTGTTGGACGGCTTGCAGCCCGCCGGGATTACGACCCTGATATTGGACCAGAACAACCTGCTCGCCATGCTGGGCGCGGCGGTCGAAGTCAACAGCCTGCTGCCCGTCCAGGTTATGGATGCAGGCGCGCTGGCCTACCTGGCGACCGTTATTTCGCCGGTGAGCGACTCTGCTTATGGCACGCCGATAGTGCGCGCCAAACTCATCCGGGAAGACGGCGCGGCCATGACCAGTGAAGTCAATATGGGCAACCTGCAAATCCTGCCGCTCGACAGCGGGCAAACCGCGCGCCTGGAACTGCGCCCCCTGCGCAATGCGGATGTTGGCTTCGGCCCCGGACGCGCCGGGGCAGTTGATGTGGTTGGTTCCTCGCTGGGCGTGGTCATCGATGCGCGCGGGCGGCCCTTGCGCCTGCCCTCCAGCGCGGGCGAACGGGCCAGGCTGCTCAAAAAATGGCTCAAAACGGTGGGAGGTTGACCATGCTTGCGCCGCTGATTCACATCCTCCCGCTGGCAACCATCATGCGCACGCGCCTGATGCCCGTCGATGGCAAAATCATCACCGGGGTCGGGCAAAAAGTCAACCCCACCGACACAGTCGCCGAGGCGGTGGCAGGCCGCAAACACCTGGTCATCGATGCGGCCCAGAAGTTGGGCGTTCCCCAGCGCGATGTTGCCAAATTCATCAAGGTCAAAAAAGGACAGCAGGTTGCCAAAGGCGACTTGCTGGCAGAATCGCAGGGGTTGTTTGGAAAAGAAATCGCTGCCCCGGCCCACGGAACGATTGTCGCCACCGGCAGCGGAAAAATTGTCATCGAAACCGGCGGGGCTATTTTCGAGCTCCAGGCCGGTATCCCCGGAGTCATCACCCAAACCATCGGTTCGCGCGGCGTCGTCATCCGCGCCGCCGGGGGAGTTATCCAGGGGGTATGGGGCAATGGCAAACTTGATTATGGCGTCATGCAAAGCCTGATGGAAAGCCCCGAAGATGTGTTCGAACCGGCGCGCATCGATGTCAGTTTGCGCGGCTCGATTTTGCTCGGCGGCCATGTCGAAACCCAAAAAGTGTTCCAGAATGCGGCAGACCTGACGGTGCGCGGGCTGATTGTGACCAGCCTGAACCCGGCCCTGTTGCAAGCCGCCGCCCAGGCGCCTTTCCCCGTGCTGGTGCTGGAGGGGTTTGGCCGCCGTCCGATGACCGCCAGCGCCTACAAGTTGTTAAGCACCAACGTCAGGCGCGATGTTTCGCTCAATGCCGAGATGCCCAACCGGCAATCTCCTGTCGCGCGACAGGAAGGCAGCGCGCGCCCGGAAGTCTTCATCCCACTGCCTGTGGCGCAGGACCCGCCCGAACTGCGTGAAGCAGAGACGTTCGCGCCCGGTCAAGTGGTGCGCGTGATATTCCTGTCGAAACCCGGGCGCCAGGGAACCATCCTCCAGTTGCGACCGATGGCGACCCTGTCCAGTGGAATCAAGGCCAACGCTGCCGAAGTGCGCCTCGAAAACGGGGAGCAAATCCTGGCCCCGCTCACCAATTTGGAAGTGGTGGGGTAAAATATACTGACCTACGCGAGGAGAATGAACATGGCCAACACATTTATTTTCGACGACGAAGAAGAGCCGCAGTCCACCATAAAATCGCCGCAAGACTACCCGTCCGAAGAAGTGGACGAGGAGGGCGAAGAGGAGGGCGAAGGCAGTAATCGCCCGTTCCTCATAATTTCCATCGTGCTGGGCATCATCATCCTGCTGACCCTGATTTGCGGGACCATCCTGGCGTTTACGGTCTTTATCCCCGCCCAAAATAATGCGCGGGCAACCGAGACCGAACAGGCGATGTTGGTCTTCGGCATGACCCAGGCTGCTGAACAGACTGCCCTGGTCGATGCGTTTACCCCCACCCCAACGCTGACCGAAACGCCCACCCTGGAACCGACCGCGACGCCTGTCGTCCTGTTCCCCACCGAAACATCTCCTGCTGCGGTGGTAGACCCCGCGACGGCTACTGTCCAGGCCCTCGAGACGCGGCTGGCCGAAGTCAACCTGACGGCCACCGCCCAGGCGGCTTCGGGAACGACGACCCCGGTTGCTGGCGCGGGAACGCCATCGCCGGCCGCCCTCTCCCAAACCGGCTTTGCCGATGAGGTGGGTTTGCCCGGATTGTTCATTGCAGCCCTTATCCTGGTGGCAGTGATCCTGCTGGCGCGCAGGTTGCGCCAAACTCCTCTCGCGCGTTAATTGACTCCTAAAGAAAAATCCCCCGGATTGTTGTATCTTTCCGGGGGGTTTCTGATTTAACCCTTCTCTGCTTCGCGCAGTTGCGGTTCTTTTGGCTGCCTGAGGGGTGTTTGCAGGAAGAAGGTGCTGCCCTTGCCCAACTGGCTTTCGAGCCAAACCTTGCCGCCGTGCCGCTCGGCAATCGACCGGACGATAGCCAGCCCCAGGCCGGAGCCTTTTTGCTCGCGCGCCTCGCGCTGCCCGCCCCGGTAGAACTTCTCGAACAGGTGCGGCTGGTCGATGGGCGCGATGCCGATGCCGGTATCCTCGACTTCGAACTGTATCCCATCGCCGATGATTTTCAGCATAACGCTGACCCGGCCATCCTGCGGGGTATATTTAATGGCATTCTCTACCAGGTTGTACATGGCTTGTTCGAGCAGGGCCGAGTCGGCTTCCACCAGGGGCATGGTGTTTTCGGGCAGGGTCAGCGTGAGGGTGATGTTTTTCTGGGCTGCCTGGGGCTGGAGCGTGCTGACGACCCGCTCGACGGTATCGGTGACGGGTACCATTTGCAAGTTCAGGCCGACGCCGGCATCGATGCGTCCCAGGTCGAGCAGGTTGTTGACCATGCGCGACATATTCTCGACCCCGAACACGATTTTCTTGACATAGCCCTGCTGTTGTTCGTTGAGCGCGCCGACCATCTCCAGCATGGTTGCGTAACCGCGCATCAGCGTCAGCGGGGAGCGCAGGTCGTGGCTGACGGTGCTGACGAATTCCGTTTTAAGGGTATCCAGTTGCTTGAAGTGGGTAATATCGCGCAAGATGCACACCCGTCCCACCGGGCGGCCCTCGGCCACCACCGGCGACGCCGTCGCCAGGTAAACCTGGTTGTTGAGCAGGGTAACTTCCGCCGAAAGTTTATCGGGCGGGGCATCGATACTCATAATGTCGATGAGTGGTTTTTGGGTGAGCAGTTTTTCGATGGGCTGGCCCTCGCCGGTTCCGACCGCCGGGCCCAAGGCCTGCCAGGCCGCCGGGTTGGAGAGCAGGAGGTGGTTGTACTGGTCTGTCACCAGCACCGGGTCGGGCGTGGAGGCCAGGATGGCTGCCAATCGCTGCCGGCCCACCTCGGCGGTGCGGAACAGGTGATTGTTGGATGCGGCCAGCGCAGCCTGACCGGCCAGGGTGGTCAGGAAACGCACATCGGTCTCGGAGAACAGGCGCGGCTGGTCGAACCCGGCCCATAGCACGCCGTAATATCGATTTTCGTGCCGCAGCGGGACGGCTATCAGCGAGGCGGGCATGGGCCGCCCGGCGCCGAGCTCCAGTCCGCGCGCCCGCGAGACATTCGTCAATACGATGCGTTCCTGTTGCTGCGTCAGTCGTATCACCTGGTCATCGAGAGAGGCATACTTTTCTTTCGACGAGCCAAGCGCGAAGATGGAGACTCTCCCTTGTTCGGCATCGTCTTCCAGCGCAGGCATGACCACTCGCACGGCATTCGCGCCGGTTGCCAGGACCGCTTCCATCACCGGCTGGACAGCGTCCTGCACATCCAGGCTGGAGGCCACCCCCTGGCTGACGAGCAGCAGGCGGTTCAACTCTTCCAGGCGCGATTGCAGGCTGCCCCGCATTTGCTCGAAGGCGCGCCGCAACTGACCGACCTCGTCTACGCCCTCGACGGTCATGGCATGGTCGAGTTGTCCCTGGGCAATCCGCACCGCCTCGCTCGACAGGCTTTGCAGCGAGTTGGTGACGGTTTTTAACCCGAGCCGCAGGGAGGCCAGCGCAATCACAGCCAGGACCAGTATCATGACCGAAAGCGGGGTGGCAATATCCAGGGCGAGTTGCTGGGCCTGTTGGGCCGGGACGGTCAGTACCACCGACCACGACCGTCCGGCGACCGGCTGGTAATAGACCAGGTTGCGCGTCCCGCCGCGCGCGGTATCGTCGAAGAAACCGGCGTTTGTTTGCAAACGGCCTGCATACTGGCTCATGATTTGGCGGGCGGCAGAGTGAACCAGGATGCGCCCGTTTTCGTCGAGTAAAATCCCCTCCCCGTTCAATTCTTCCATCGACTTCAGGCTGTTGAGCATGGGTTGGATAAACGGATTGCTCTCCAGGTCGGCGCGCGCTATGAGAACCCGCGCGGGCTGTCCGCTGGTTGAATCCAAAACGGCAACGATGAACGACAGGCGGGCGGGTTTTTCCGGCGATGCGGGGGGAATGCTGTAGGTTTGGCTGAGGACGCCGTTCAGGGCCAGTTCGATGGCGGTATTTTCTTCAGGATACAGGTTGGGTGGGAGGCCAGAGGCTGCCGGGTAAGTCCCCAGTATCCGCTTCTCCCGGTCGAACACCAGGAGCTGGTCGAAAAACGGGATGGCGCGGATTTGTTCGCCCAGCGCGTTGGAGAGGGTTTCGCCCGAATCGGTTTCCACCTGCGGAACTTGGGACAGTTGGGCGGCCAGGTTTTGTCCCGTTTCCATAAAGAACGGCACGCTTTGGGCGGCCAGCTCCGCCGTCCCTTTCATGCGTTTGCTCAACATCTCACGCGCCGAGTTCCCGGCCGCGACCCAGTTGCCGACCAGCAGCGAAAGAAGCAGCAAAATGGACAGCGCGCCGGTGCCAAACAGGAAGCGCGCCTCGAGGCTGCGTTCTGTGGGGGAGGGCAAAAGCGGCAATCGGCGTCCAAACCAGGCCGGGAAGACAATCGCCAGGACTTGCGCAAAAATGCCCCCGATGAGCAATTCGAAGGCGATTGCCATTGTTGCGCCCGGAGCGCTGGAAGCGGCATAAATCAAGCTGTCTGCGATGGAGAGATTGGCTGGGTCGACAACTGCCAGGAAGGAGTTTATGACATAGACAGGCACATAGAGAATCGCAAGTACAGCGGACGCTGCCAGCGGTTGGCTGAGCAGGCGGAAGGGGCGCGTGCGGTAACGCTGCCGCACGGCAATGCTGAACAAGCTGGCAAGCAGCGCAAATTCGAGGGGCGTAAAAATGCTGTGCGAATCCCACAAGAAACGCAGTAAACCCGCGCTCAGGCCGGTCAGCGCGGCTGCAAGCGGGCCGAGCAGGCCTCCGGCCAGCATCCACGGCAGGGCAGAAAACAGCATCAGCGCAGGGCCTTTGAATTCCTGGGGTGAATTGGGGACGAGCAGGCCCGTTTCTGGGCTGAGCCGCAAACCGGGTGTCAGCGCAAAAAGGATTTGCAGCAGGTACAGCGTGATAAAAATTCCCCAGGCGCGGCCCTGCCAGGCAGGCTGGAAATGCCGCCATGACCAGAGATTCCAGGCGAGCAGGCCTGCCAGCAGGAACCATGCCGCCATCCCCAGCAGGGATGGGAACAGCAGGACAGGGTAGGAATCGGGCAGCCAAAGAAAAATGTCCATAACCGGGAACGTTGCAAGAAACATACCGCAACGAAATGATTATAGCATGAGCGGTCGGTTTTTCCGCTCAATGGGCAGTGGGATGGTATTATCTTCGGTTCGCGCCGCAGTTGAACTGCGGCGCAACGCCAATTTGGTTGCGGCTGTAGGCCGCGCTATAAGTAGCTGCCCAAAAAGGCTGTTTCTTTTTGGTTCAATCCACCGTCAGCGTCTTGCTCAAATTCCTCGGAAAATCCGGGTCGCAGCCGCGCAGGACGCTCATGTGGTATGAAATCAGTTGCAGCGGCAACACTGCCAGCAGCGGGGCGATTTCGGGCGTCGAATTGGGGATGACAATCACCTCGCTGGCATTGGCGCGCAGGCGCGGGTCGTCTTGCCCGATGGCGATGGCGCGCGCGCCGCGGCAGGTCACTTCGTTCAGTCCGCTGACAATCAGCGGCACGTCCTGCGGCCCGGCGGCGAACAGAATAGGGTAATCTTTCGTGACCGCCGAGAGCGGGCCGTGTTTGAATTCGGTCGAGAGCATTCCTTCGCAGTGGGCGTAGGTGATTTCCTTGAGCTTCAACGCCCCCTCCAGCGCGATGGGATAGGTCGCGCCGTAGCCCAGGCAGTACAGGTCGTTCCAGGCGTTGATGTCGGCGGCGACTTTCTCGGCCTGGGCGGAGGTCATTTCGAGCGTCTTATCCATCAGCGCGGGGATGTTTTCCAGTTCAGCGGTATCGCGCCCGGCCAGGCGGTAGGCCAGGTACAGGAACGAGACCACCTGGTTGGTAAAGGTCTTCGTAGCCGGGACGCTGATTTCGTAGCCGCAGCACAGCGGCAGCGAGCAGGCGGCGGCCTGGGTCAGCGTGGAGCCAATCACATTCGCCAGCCCAAAGCAGGTCATCCCCCGCGCCTCCGCCAATTGGAGCGCGTTCAGCACATCTTTTGTTTCCCCACTCTGGCTGACGAACAGGCCGACATCCTGCGTGTTCACCGTCGGCGCATATTGCGGCCCAAACTGCGGCGCAAGTACAGGGATAACCGGGCGGCCAGCGATTTGAGCAAAATAGACCGCCCCCAGCAGGCAGGCGTGGTAACTCGTCCCACAGCCGATGAAGTACAGATTGCGGGCAGATTTCATTTTTTCGATGACGCCCGCCACATCCGGCGAGCCGTCCAGCATGTGCAGCACCTCGCGCGCCACCTGGGCCTGCTCGTGGATTTCCTTGAGCATGAAATGAGCGTAGCCGCCCTTTTGCACGGCTTCCATCGTCTCGGTGACGAGTTCCGGCTCGCGGGCGATGATTTCGCCGGTGGCGACCGAGCGCAGTTCCACCCGGTCATGCCACAGGGTCACGATTTCGCCATCGTTCAGGCGCACGATTTTGCGGGTGAGCGGCAGGATGGAGGGCAAATCCGATGAAACGCAGGTGAAGCCCTCGCCCAGGCCAATCACCAGCCCGGAGCCTTTTTTGATGGCATACAGTTTGTCGTCGTTGACCTGGCCGATGACGAAAGCGTAATCGCCCGCCAGGTCATTGTACGCCCCGCGAATCGCGTCGATGAAGCCCTGGCCGCGATTGACGTAACGCTCGACTGCATGGACGCAGGATTCGCCGTCGTTCATCGAGCGCACGGTCAGTCCCTCGTCCATGAACAGTTGCCGCAACTCGACATTGTTGACCACGTTGCCGTTGTGCGCGCCCACGATGTCGCCATCCGAATCGAGATGCGGCTGGGCGTTGACTTGCGAGGGTTCGCCGAAGGTGGCCCAGCGCAGTTGGGTGATACCGCGCGCGCCGCTCATTTCGGCGAAGTTGTATTTGACCGCCACATCCTTCACCCGGCCAACATCCTTGCGCAAATCGACTTTATCCCCGCTGATGGTGGCCGCCCCGACCGAATCATAGCCGCGATAGGTCAGCCGCTGCGCCGCTTCGGCCAGAATCGTGCCTAAAGGTTGTTCCTTTTCCATGACAATCCCAAAAATACCGCACATAGTTTTCCTTTCGACGTGTTTGGATTTCAGCCGAAGTGTATCACGGCTCAGGCCCCAACATAAAGCTGTCCCGGCGCTCGCAGCGATTCTCAATTTGACAAGAATCGTCCACAGATTACGCAGATTTCACAGATTTTTCGGCGTAATCTGCCTGCACCGTGCGCAGGCATGCGTGTGAACTCTGTGGATAAAGAACTCCATATCGAGCATTGCTGACTGCTCATCCAAAATCCATGCTACACTTGGCAAAATTCATCACTCAGCACTCATTATTCATCATTCCCTATGCCTCTCCTCCCCGACCTGCCTCTCGACATCACCATCGACCAGGTTCTCCTGGGCCAGGGCGCGAACCCGCAGGTCATCCGCGCCCGTCGTCCCAGGCTGGTTGCAGCTGCCGAGCGCGCGCTGGCCGAGGGGTTGCCGCTGCTCGCGCCGCGCGTCGCATACGAGCAGTTGGCGGTAAAAGAAGTCCGTCACGAGCGTATCCTGCTCGAAAACGGCCACGCGCTGACCGGCCCGTTGGTTGCCGGACAGTTAATGACTGCCGAAAAAGTCGTCGTCCTGCTCTGCACGGTTGGAGATGCCATCGAGAAACTCAGCCTGCGCATGCTGGAGAGCGACCCCGTCCACAGCCTGGCGCTCTACGGGGTCGGCTCGGCGGCGGCCGAAGCGCTCAGCACTGCCGCCTGCCGCTATTTTGGGGAACAGGCTGCCCGGCAGGGACTTCTGTCCACTGTTCCGCTCAGTCCCGGCCTGGAGGGTTGGCCGGTCGAGCGCGGCCAGCCGGAAGTTTTCCGCATTCTCGATGCCGCGGCAATCGGGGTGGAACTGCTGCCCTCGTTCCTTATGCGTCCGGTCAAATCGACCTCGCTGGTGGTTGGCATTGGGAAGCAAGTCGATACCAACGCCCGAATCTGCGATTTCTGCTCCCGGCGCTGCACCTGCGCTTTCCAGGAACAGTACAAGGAATAATCCATCAATTCAAATTCTTGCAGATTGGGCAGGGTCAGCAATTCTCTATTTGGTTTCAAACCGTCCCGCGAGCGTTCAGCCGAGCGGTTTCTAATGGACAGCGTGAATCAAGTCCGTATAATTTTTGCGGCAAAAACCTTTTTGGACGCGGACACTTGCGCCTGCGCTGCAAGTGCAGGTGTTACGCGGAGAAACGCGGATTGTTTGAGAAATCCGGCTGCATCCAGCCTTTTCCACGCTCGCCTGCGTCCAAACCAAGCCCGGACGTAAACGCCCGGGCTGTCACGCAGCGTCCGATAAATCG
>DAOTZM010000018.1:0-4651 GCA_034434035.1 Anaerolineales bacterium | reverse complement strand
GCCGGGCTTTTGGGTTGGATAACGCTATGAACGCGCCTTATACAGCGCCACCAACGCCGCGCCGATGGCCTGCGACAGGTCGCCGAGGGTGGCGGGGACGATGGTGATGCGGGCGCGCTGGGCCGGCCACAGGTAAGGTTGGGCCGTCTCGCGGATGATGCGCAGGTAGCGTTCGCGGAATCCTTCGGTGGTGGCTTCGGGGTCCATCAACCCGCCGCCGATGACCACGAAGGTCGGGTCGAGCGCCATCGCCAGGTTGGCGACATGCAGGCCCATGGTGCGCGCCTGGAAGTCGAAAATCTCGGTCGCCAGCGGGTCGCCGTGCTGGGCCAGCCCGCGCAAGGCCAGCACTTTTTCTTTAATCGGCGCATTGGATTTCGCCAGGTCGTGTTCGGGGTATTTCTCCAGTTTTTCGGCCAGCAGGTAGGGCAGGCCCGAAATGGTGGTGTAGACTTCGACGCAGCCCCAGTCCTTGCCGCAGCCGCAGGGATACGGTTTGGTGTCGAGCAGTTGCAGCGGGGCGGGCATGTGTCCGCCCTCCATGCCGGCCAGGGTATCGCCCTCCAGCGGCAGGCCGTGACTATCGACATACGCCACGCCCAGCCCGGAACCGGGAGCCAGCATGAGGACAGTGCTGTTGCCGCTGCCGCGCACGCGCTGGGCCTCGGCCACGCCGCCGCAGTTGCCGTCATTGCCGACCACCAGCGGAACCGCCCGCCCGGCGCGTTCGGCCAGGGCGCTGCTGTACTCGGTATGCACGTCCCAGCCTTCGAAACTGGCGGGCAGGTTGGCCGAGCGGTCTAAAACGCCGTAGCGCTGGTACGGGCCGGGAATGGCCAGCCCAACGCCCTGCACCTGGTCCCACGACAGGTCGTTTTGTTCGAGGTATTCGTTGACCCCGTCCACCCAGCCGCGAATGACGGCGGCTGTGCCTTGCTGGGCGTTGGTGGGTTTTTGCAGCAGTTTGGTCGAAATGGTGGTTCCGTCGCTCCACACGCCGCCGGTTTTGGAGGTGGTTGCGCCGCTGTCGGTGCCGATATAGACGGCTCGTGAATGGTTCATACGATTGGGAAAGCCTTTCTGGATGGATGGTAAAAGCGCGGGGTGATTTTATCATTAGAATTTTTCCCAATGGATAACCTGCGCGAGCGGCTTTTTCTCCCGCTCCGGGTTTTCTGCCGGGACACCGACCGGAATCAAGGCCATCAGGCGTTTCTCGTGGGGGATATCGAGCAAATCCTTGAAGTGTTCCTCGCGCGGTAAGACATCCCCCTGAATCCAGCATGCGCCGCAGCCGAGCGCGGCACTGGCGATGAGCATGTTCTGGATGGCGGCAGCGCCGTCTTCGACCCACCAGCGGGTTTCGGGGTCGAGGACGAGCGCAATCACCGCTCCGGCTTGGATAATCCAGGGCGCGGCGGGCAGGAACTGCATGATGGTTTCTTTGTTCGTGACGACAATGAAGTCCCAGGGCTGGTGGTTGTGGCCGGTGGCGGCCAGGCGTCCGGCATCGACAATTGTTTCGAGGTCAGCCTTGGGAATCGATTCGCCGGTGAACTTGCGGATACTGCGGCGTTTGCGGATGGCTTCGAGTGCGTCCATTTATTTCTCCTGTATGCCGGAATTAATTCCGGCGTACAATTTCTGCCAGGGCAGGCGGGATGAGGGGGTGCGAGAGTCCCTCGAGTACCTCCCACGTTTCGGTGTGGGTGATGGTTTCGCCGGGGGCGAGTTGGGTGAGCGGGGCCAGGGTTTCCAGTTCGATGAATTTATGGTTGGTGTAGGTTTCGGTGTTGCAGCCGCCGTCGGGAAAGTTCGCGCCGGGCAGCGGGTCGAAGCGTTTGATGAACAGCGTCCCATCGAGGTAGTAGCCTTGCCAGCCGTGTGGGTTGAAGTAACCTATCTTAACTGGGGGCAGGCCGCCGCTGGCGCGCAGCAGGATGAAATCGTCGCGCAGGGTCAGGCGCGGGTCGTCCAGTTTGGTATAAGGCCAGATGACGAGTTGACGGTTGGCGAGCAGGCCGGCCGGGTCGGCATTCCCTACCGGTTGGGGAAAGATGCCCACGCCGCCCAGCCGGAACATGGTAAGGGACCAGGGGGCAAATTCCACCGCCCAGGGGCCGTCGTTGCGCAGTTCGTGGTGGACGATGACCTGCGGCTGGTTCTCGTTCAGGCGGATTTCGATGCTCTTGGCGATGTGCGTCCAGGGTTCGGCGGGTTGGTCGATGCGCACGCCGCCCGGGACTTCGCTGACGACCGCGCCTTCGTTATCGGGCATGTAGGTGCGCGGCATGGCTTCGGGGGCGTGCCACAGGCGATGCCCGCCCCGGAAGTAAAACGGCCCGTAGGGGGTCTCGTTGAATTCGTTGCCCAGGTCGGCGAACAGGTTCGCCTTGCCGATGGGCGAAAAGCGCACAATGCGCGGGGAGGCGGCCAGGAATTCGAGCCGCAGGAACTGGTTTTCGAGGATGCGTGTGGGCCAGCCGTTGAAGCCGCCGGTGTTCATTTACTTTCTCTCCTGGAGATGCCTGGTTTGAGAGTGATATTACTTTCTTTGTTTTGCGGCGTCAAGCCGGGCAGGAATTCTCAATATCGAGTTTTCCTGATTCTGCTAGAATTTGTGGTTTTACGGCTTTGCCCGGTGATGAATCACCGGGCCAGGTGGCAGCGCCCTGTGAACAGGGCTAAAAAGTCCGATTTATCGGACGCTGCGTGACAGCCCGGACGTTTACGTCCGGGCAGGAAATAGCAAACCACAAATTCTGTTAGAACAAGGGAGTTTTTTGTTCCCCGGCATCCTTATTTGTTCATGGCCTGGATTGCTTCGACCCCCAATTGGGCCAGTTCCATATCCACTTCCTGCGGCAGCCCGCTGACTCCGACCGCGCCAACTACGACGCCCTCCACCACAACCGGGATGCCGCCGCCCCAGCCGACCATTTTCGGGTCGCCATAATAGGCGATATCGAAGCCATGTTCAGGATCGCGGACGGCCCGGCCAATTTCGCGCGAAGGACGCCGCTCGCGGGCGGCGGTGTAGGCTTTGTTGGTCGCAATCTGGATGGAGGGCAACGGCGCGCCGTCCAGCCGCAGCAGGGCAATCAACTCTCCGTGCGAATCAGCCACGGTAATAACAGCGGCCTGCCCGCGTTTGCGCAGTTCCGCCTGGATGACTTCGATGGCTTTTTGGGCTTCGGCATGGCCGAGGGATGGGGTAGTTTGCATTTTTACTCCTGACTTGAGTTTAGAGTTCATTTGTAACTACCTACCCTCACCCTGCCCCTCGCCCTTTGGGAGAGGGAAACGGATACAAAAAGCGGATTTTTATGCCGAAAACGACAATTTCGTCCGCGATTTCTCCCCTCTCCCACCGGGACTGCGAAGCGTGCCGAAGGCAAGGGGTTGGGGGGTGAGGGTGGCAGGTAGTTACGATTTCAGGCGGATAAAGCCCTGTTTACAGGGCGTTGCCACGCAGCCGGGGGATTGATTCCCCGGCGGGCCGGATGAGCGAGTAGTTACAAGCTAGCCGTTGGCCCGCCCCTTTAGGTCAAAGTTTTGAAAACCGGGGTATTCGTCAGTCATGACGCTTGACATTACTAACGCATGGCGTTATTATATTGGTGATGATAAAGACCTTCGCAGACAAAGAAACTGAGAAACTATTTCGGCGCGTATTTTCTAAAAAGTTGCCCCAGGATATTCAACTTGCCGCGCGTATGAAGTTGGAAATTCTGGACGCCGCCGAAGCTTTGCAAGATTTGCGTATCCCACCAGGAAATCGGCTGGAAAGATTGTCAGGAAATCGAGAAGGTCAACATAGTATCCGCCTCAATGACCAGTGGCGAATTTGCTTTACCTGGTATCAAGAAAATGCCTATGATGTTGAGATTGTGGATTATCACTAACTTTTCTATCGGTATGTTGTTAGCGTAGGAGTCTCAAAATGGACGAAAAACTTTCCCCAATCCATCCCGGCGAAATTCTCATGGAAGAATTTCTCAAGCCTATGAATATTAGCCAATACAAATTGGCGAAAGATATTAGTGTTCCGCCGCGCCGCATAAACGAAATTGTGCATGGTTTACGGGCTATTACACCAGATACAGCCTTAAGACTATCTCGCTATTTTGGCATGTCGGAGCGTTTTTGGATAAATATTCAAACTCGCTATGATTTGGAAATCGAAAAAGACCGATTGCAAGACCGCCTTGAAAAAGAAGTTCATGTTTACGCGGTAGCGGTTTAAAAGCAGTATCTTCGCGGTCATAAAGCAGGCCAACATTGCGTGCATGCGGACAAGGGCGGGGTGGGTCTCCGCTTTTAGGGAATCTGCGCCGAGGGCGGCTTTGCCCTTTGGTCTTTTTCCGCCAAAGCCTGCTTTTGCGGCTAACGCCTACCGTTGAAACTGTCGAAAAACCCTTTTGCCGCAAAAAGCGCGCAAAAATCTCCCACTTAGGGCTCAAAAATGGCAAATTTTTGGGCTTGATACGTCAAAAACGGGTCATTTTTGATGATTTTCTCCCACTTTGTATTGGGATAGTCTCCCTTTATAATGTTGGGTGTTTGAGGTACACTTGAGCAAACACAAAGCGAGGGAGCAAAATGATACAGTTTGTAAAACCAGGCGAAATTTGTCCACATCCTGATTGCA
>DAOTZM010000017.1:0-8300 GCA_034434035.1 Anaerolineales bacterium | reverse complement strand
GGCGAGAAAAAGCGGATTTCCATCGCCACTGTCCTGTCGATGTCCCCGCAACTGCTGGTACTCGACGAACCCAGCGCCGGCCTCGACCCGCGCGCCCGCCGCACGCTGATTCATCTGCTCAAAGAACTCGACATCACCATGCTGGTCTCGACCCACGACCTGGCCCTGGCGCGCGAGGTTTTCCCGCGCATGGTCATCATGGACGAGGGCCGCATCGTCGCCGACGGCGCGACCGCCGAACTGCTGGAAAATGCCCCGCTGTTGGAAGCGCACGGGCTGGAAAAGCCGTAAACAGGCGATACCCCCGTTCTACGCAGTCCCGCTATTTCCGTTCCACGCTGACCCAAATCTCCTGCCCGTTGGTGCTGAGGGTAATCCGGCCCATCGAATCGGTGCGCAGGATGTTGGCGTCTTTGAGGGTTTCGAGCAGGTCAGGGGAGGGACGCCCGTCGAAATCAGCGGCAGCGACGCTCAAGATGTACATTTCCGGTTTGAGATTGAGCAGCCAATCGGGTGGATTGGAGGGGCTGTAGCCGCTTTCCGCCAACAGGAGCGCGGTGGCCGGCCCCAGGCGGGTTCCGTTTTCCAGTTCCTCGAAGGTATCGTAGCGGACGCCAAAGGGCAGGATAACTTTGAAGTTATCCCATTCCACGCTGAGGACGGCCCCGCGCGGCGAAACGGACAATACCCTCAGCGCGGCCCCCTCTCCCAGGTCGAGGACATCCCCCGGGCCGGGTTCCGTGATGGGGACGGCATTTTTGGTCAGCCATTCATCCAACGCGCTGGCGGAGTAGGAGGCCTGGCGGTTGCCCGTCCACAGGGCAGTATCGGGCGGGTACTGGTCGAGGATGCGCGGCAGGGCGGCCACCTGGTTCTCTTGCGGGGCGGCGATGAAAAGCGCGTCCAGTTTGCGGCGGAAGGGTGGAATTTCCCGCCCAATCTGGTCCACCAGCTTGGAGGGGCTGGGCCCGCCGTTAATCAACACAAAGCGCCCGTCGGGGGTCTTGATCAGCACCGTTTCCGCCGAGCCAACGTCCAGGAAGGTGACATGCAGGCGGCCATCCGGCCCATTGGCGGCGGTCCGCCACAGGTTGACGGATGCAACGCCAAGCAGGATGGTGATGAGGGAGATGTTGATGAGCGGGCGGAATGCGGCGAAACGGGACCAGAATAAGGTCAGGCCGAACAAAATCGCATAGAGCAGGAGCATGGTCAAAAGGCCAAACTCCCCAACTGTATACACGCCTCCTTCAAATCCCGCGAAAAATTCGATGGCGCGAATCGAATAGGCCGGGAAAGGCCAGGTGAACCAGGCCAGCACCTGCCCAAGTGGGTGATAGAGTTTGCCCGCAATGACCGCCAGACCGCCAAGAATCATGATGGGCGGCTGGGCCGGCAGCACGAAGGGGTTGGCAATAAACGAGATGAGGGAGAGCCGCCCAAAGTGATAAACCGTAATGGGCAGGGTGGTCAGTTGGGCGGCGAAGGTCAGCAGGAAGTAGTCGCTGAACGGCCCGATGACGGCATGGACGGTATTCTGTGGCAGGAAGCGCAGCAGGAAAGCCTTGACCGCCTCCTGCCAGGGTTGGGCATAGAGAACCAGGCCGAGCGTGGCGGCAAACGAAAGTTGGAAGCCGACATCCCACAGGACGAAGGGATTCCAGAACGACATCAGGAATGCCGCAAAAAAGAGCGTGTTGAGCGCCAGCCCGCGGCGGCCAAACTGCAGGGCCACGAGCGCGAGCGACCCCATAAAGGCCGCCCGCACGACTGAGGCGCTGGCGCCTACCAGCAAGGTGTAAAAAATGATGCCCAGAATAGCCAAAAGCGAGCCGTATTTTTTCCCAAAAAAGTGGCTGAACAGCGTAACGAACAGCGCAACGATGATGGCGATGTTGAAGCCCGAAATGGCAACAATGTGGGCTGTGCCGGTATCCTTGAACGCCTGCTGGATGTCGGCGGGGATGTCGCTTTCGATGCCGAGCAGGATGCCGTTCAGCAGCGCGGCTTCGGGCTGGGGAAATAGGGCATTGACTTCTTTATACAAACTGGCGCGCAAGCGATGGAGGAAGGCCCAAAGGGGATTGCGTTCCGCGCCAAAGGGCAGCAGCGTGACAGCGTTGGCGCGCAAGATGGAGTGGATGCCCTGCCGCAGCAGGTATTCGCGGTAAGAAAAATCTTCGTCTTCGGGCGGGGTTTCGAGCCGGCCGCGCACGCGCACCGGGTCGCCGTAGGCCAGGTCGTAATCGTTGGTCAGGCGCACCAGGATGGCGCCATCGGCCGGGATGTCGCCGTTGCCCACATCAACCGCGCTAACATCGATGCGCAGGTTCATGTAGGTATCGCGCACTTCGGGCGGTTTCGTCAGCGTGCCGGTGATATAGATGGCCTGGTCCAGGTCGTTGTAGACGACGATGGTTTTCTCATCCAGGATGTGCTGTCCCCAGGCATAGCGGGCCGCTCCCAGGCCAAAGAGGCCAGGCAGGAGCAGGAGCGCCAAGGCGGCCTGCGGACGCAGCCACCGGATGGCGAACGCAATAAAAAAAGCGATTCCCGCTGCCGCCAGCCAGACCCACCACGGCAGGGCCAACCGGCTGGAGAAGATGACTCCGCCCAGGAAGGCGCAGACCATCCATAACAGCGGCGTAGCGGAGAGTTGCTCGAGCAGGGGCCCGGAGGCTGGTTTGGGGCTGGAATCGGTCACGGGTTGATTTTACAGCAAAATTACTTCGCCCTGCGAATGAACAGCCCGTATTTCAGGATGACGTAGACCGCCCGCACGCCATCCTTCCAGTTGATTTTCTTGCCTTCCTCGTAGGTGCGCCCGTAGTAGGAGATTCCCACCTCGTAGATTCGGCAGTTGATGCGCGCCACTTTGTCTGTAAACTCCGGCTCGAAGCCAAAGCGATTCTCCTGCAGGCTGATGTTTTCGAGGATTTCGCGTTTGAAGACCTTGTAGCATACTTCCATATCGCTCAGGTTCAGGTTGGTGAACATGTTCGAGAGCAGGGTCAGGAAGCGGTTTGCCACCGAATGCCAGAAATACAAAACGCGATGCGAGTCGCCGCCAATGAAACGCGAGCCATAGACCACATCGGCGCGGTCGTCTTCGATGGGTTTGAGCAGGCGCGGGTATTCCTCCGGGTCGTATTCCAGGTCGGCATCCTGGATGATGATGACATCCCCGGCAGCGTTGTCGAAGCCGGTGCGCAAGGCGGCGCCTTTGCCTTGGTTGACCTGATGCAGCACGACGCGGATACCGTCTTTGCCGTCCAATTCGAGCAGGCGCTCGCGCGTGCCGTCTTTCGAGCAGTCGTCTACGATGATGATTTCGCGCTCGTGGGGCAGTTCCACCGCCTGCACGGCGGCCAGGAGTTTGTCGATGGTGCGGATTTCGTTATAACAGGGGATGACAATCGAGATTTTCATGCGGGGTTGGTTTTCTCCTTACAAGTTTCACATGCGCTGCTGATTTTACAGCAAAACGACCCAAAAATGAGTCAAGCTCCCACCCAGGCAGGAAACTTGGTGGAACTTTCTTTTCGCCGCCTCCTTTCGGCCCGGATGTGGTTTAATCATTCCATGAAAATGAGAACCCCAGAGCAGCGCAAGGGCGCGCTCCACCTGACCGTTCACAGCATGGACGAATTACTGGCCTGGTTTTCGACCGCGACCAATGAACAGCCATAACCTCGCCCCCCTGCTCTCGAAAGCCTTCGCCGCCCGCGCGGAATGGTTCGATTCCAGGCGCCAGGCCGCCTTCCGCCTGTTCAACGGATTCTACGAAGGCGAGCCAAACCTGCTGGTGGACATCTACGCCGCGACCGCCGTGCTGTATAACTACGCCGATGTGCCTTTCGAGGGCGCTGCCGCCGTCCGCGCGGCGCTGGAGGTCATCCGCGCCGAACTGCCCTGGGTGCAGGCCATGCTTGTCAAAACCCGCAACGGCAACCCGCAGGAAAAGCGCGGGGTGCTGGTCTATGGTCAAAAGGCCGATACGCGCATCGTCGAACACGGCGTGCGCTACAGCGTGGATTTGACGATGAACCAGGACGCGAGCCTCTATCTCGACACGCGCAACCTGCGCGGGTGGGCGCTGGAACATCTCAGCGGGAAAACGGTCCTGAATACCTTCGCGTACACCGGCAGCCTGGGAGTCGCGGCCCGGGCGGGGGGAGCGGCGCGGGTGGTGCAGGTCGACCGGAACCGGGACTTCCTGAATGTCGCCAAGACCTCCTACACCCTGAACGGGTTCCCCATCGAGAAACGCGATTTCCTGGCTGACGACTTTTTCCCCGCCATCAGCCGCTTCAAGCGCGAAGGGGCATCGTTCGACTGCATCTTCCTCGACCCGCCGTTTTTTTCGGTCACGGGCCGGGGCAAGGTCGACCTGGAAGGCGAGAGCGAGCGGCTGGTCAACAAGGTGCGCCCACTGGTCAGCGATGGCGGCTGGCTGGTGGTGGTCAATAACGCCCTGTTCGTGCCGGGCCGCGACCTGATGGGCATGTTCGAGTCGCTGTGCGGCAGCGGCTACCTGTCAGTCGAGACCATCATCCCCGTGCCGCAGGATTTCACCGGCTATCCGCATACCTGCCTGCGCCCGCCGCCGGTCGACCCCGCGCCGTACAACCACCCAACCAAGATGACCGTATTGCGCGCGCGGAAAGTAAAACCGGAACCAAAAACGGAGTCCACCGTCTCCTGACTTTGGACTCTCCGAAATCGGGAGATTTCGGACTCCAACTTCCTGGTGAAACTATGGAACTTTCTGAATCCATCCACCTGCTCGGCGGATTGCTGGGCAAAGTCATCGCGGAACTCGAATCCCCGGCCATTTTCGAGGTCGAGGAACGCATCCGGGCCGAGGCCAAAGCGCGGCGGGCGGGCAACCTGCGCGCCGAAGCGCGCCTGCAAGTTCGACTGCGCCCGCGATACCGTCCTCGCCATCAGCGGCCACCAAAACCTGCTGGACGCCGAACCCTACACCCAGAACGCCATTCGCCTGCGCAACCCATACATCGACCCGCTCAACTTCATCCAGGTCGAAATGCTGCGCCGCCTGCGCGCCCTGCCCGATAAAGAATCGCCCGAAGCCGAAGCCTTGCGGCAGGTCATCGTTCTGACCATCAATGGCATTGCGGCGGGGTTGAAAAATACCGGGTAAGGCAAATTGGCAATTTGCCCTACTGTTGTGGTTTAATCACCCCATGCCCAACATCATCCTCATTCGCGGCGGCGGCGACCTGGCCAGCGGGGTCGCCCTGCGCCTTCATCATGCCGGGTTCGATGTCGTCATCACCGAACTGCCGCAGCCACTGGCCGTGCGACGGGCGGTCTCATTTTCCGAAGCAGTGTACGAAGGAACGTGGACAGTAGAAAACGTCACCTCCCGCCTGATTCAAACCCCTGAACAACTCACCCTGTGCTTCGACCGCCGCGAAATCCCTGTCTTGATTGACCCCGACCTCGGCCTTCTTGCAGCTTTCAGTACCCAGCCTTCAACAATTATCGACGCCCGCCTGCTGAAACACTCTCCCCCGCCGCTGACGGATTCTTCTCCCTTCACCATCGGCCTCGGCCCTGGCTTTGTAGCAGGCGAGAACTGCCACGCCATCGTCGAAACCCAGCGCGGACACACCCTGGGGCGAGTCTACTGGTCTGGCTCCACCAACCCCGACAGCGGCCAGCCCGAAGGCGACCCGCGCCGCGTCCTGCGCGCTCCAGCGGATGGTTTACTAATTGGCTACGCGCAAATCGGGCAGCATTGCGAACCGGGACAGGTGATTGCCGAGGTCAATGGCGAAATAATCAGCGCACCCTTCCCCGGCGTCTTACGCGGGCTGCTCCATCCGGGCCTGAAGGTCAAAAAAGGCCTGAAAATCGGCGACCTCGACCCGCGCGATGCGCGCGAATACTGTTTCCTCGTTTCGGATAAGGCGCTGGCGATTGGGGGAGGGGTGTTGGAGGCGATTCTCCGGTGTCAGGGAGCGGGTATCTCGGTTTCAGGCGAACGATAAAAAAAGCAAGAGAACAGGATGCTCTCTTGCCCTGGGTGCCCGCTCGCGCCTATGAAAGCATCACCAGCGCCTGGCTGCCTTCCGCCTTCACCGGCTGCAAACCCTTGCCGCGCACCAGCACGCTCCACGCGCCCGGCGCGCCCAGGCGGGTAACTTTCAGCGCTTGTCCCTGCCGTTCGACATGGAAAACGGCGCGAGAGGCGCCCAACGTATCCGGCACGGTCACATCCACCGTTGCGCCGTCACCCAGGTTGAAAATATGCAGGGCCACGCCTTCGGCGTAATCGTAATCGGGGCGGTCATCGCGCGCGCCGACCGGGATGACGGTATTTTCGGGAACCCAGAGCGGGATGGACAGATAATCCACCTTTTCGCGCCGCCAGCCGCCGCCCGTGACCACTTCATCAGTCAGGAAATTCGTCCATTTGCCGCCCGGCAGATAGTAATCCACCACGCCATCCTCGCGGAAAACGGGGGCCACCAACAGCGAGTCGCCGAGCATGTACTGGCGGTCGAGCGTCTCGCCTGGCACGCTGAACTGCACCCGCTCGACCTTCTCCGAACCGACCTCGAACGAAACCCGCTCCGGTTGGTTGACAAACACGCCATAACCGCGATTGGTCAGGTAAAACGGGATATTTTTATACGCCTGCTCACTAGATGTGCCGCCGTCCTCGTTCCAAATATCCACCACCTGACGTGTGGGACTGCCCTAAAGGGCGTGCGGCATTTTCGAGTATTTTCCTCGCTTCGAGTTTTCCCTGCTCCCAAGCAGAATCCACGCCCGCCCACACGCAGGTAACGCAAACCGTTGGGCGCTGAAGTTCTAAAGTTTTTTCGGAGGGCAGTATGACCAGTAAGTTTGTAAAAATGGTTTGTCTTTGGTTAGTTCCTTTTCTTGGTCTTTCAGGGTGTAATTCTTTTCCAACCCCGACGGAAAGTCCACTCGCAAATACCCCTGTGACTGAGCCAACAACAACAACAATACCAACGGATTTTTTACCCATCGCCCAGTCAAAAGGCGTATGTAATACAAGTTTTTTTCCTATTGTCGATGGGGCAACGTGGACTTATTCCGTGACAGAAAGTCCTCTTGGGGACTCTGACAGTAGCTATACTGAGGTCTGGACGGTTTATGGAATTGAACCTACTTCAGATCGAACCTACTTTTTCATATCAAAAATCGTTCCAGGCGATGGAACAATGGGTGGGGTAGACGATCAATATTTTTGCGATTCTAGCGGAATATACAATAACAGTCTGGAAGTATTAAACTGGTACAACCAACCTATTTTAGTTTTACCAACGGGTAATAATTTTTATGCAGGATATTCTTGGCAAGATAGCATAGGCGTAAACTTGGTATTGTCAGAAACCACAAACCAAGTGACTGCATTTGGTAATTATCAAACTGTCAAATTTTTTCACAATCCTGACATGACCGATATGGGAATGGTAATGATTGAATATGATTACATTGACACCATCGGTATGTCCACTTACATGTTGGGGCTAGATCACTACTCAATTACTAAAACCCTAATTGAGTACCAAATACCCAATGGCGCAGCATCAAGCCCTACTCCTGCTATAGAACAAGTTCAACAGCCTTCAGATTGGGTTACGTATTTAGACGACCCATTTGATGGGTCAAATGGAAGATGGCAATTTACTGATACATCATCAGTCTATCTTGACCGCGCTAATGGCTGGTTACATTTTGAGTCAGATGGCAAGTATGACGATTATGCCTACTATCCCATTGATGAATGGGGGTTGCCGCTCATGGTGGAATCTCGAATGCGCCTGGTATCAGGTGGTCAAGGTTATTATTTGCCAGTAATAAGGCTATTTTACGGCTCAGGTCAAGATGATAACATTTGGCTTACTTACATCAATGATAGAGGTTGGACTATGTACACATTTACAGGCAATCACACATATGCTCCTCCAAGCGAGAATACTTGGGTTACCGTAAGGGCAATCTTTAGAGAAGATGGTGGGGAAATCTGGGCAAAATACGACTCTGATACAGATTTTACTTACGTTGGAAGTGATTACAGAAACGTGCCGCCGATTATAACCAGCATTAAAATTTGGCAACCATGGGACGCCACGATGGATGTGGATTACATAATCATTAAATATTTACCTGGTCAATGAATGCGCCCAACAAAGCGTTCTCAGAAACCCGCCCCTCACGACCTCCTGCCGGGGTAAAGAAACGGGCCTGGGCCTGTGCAAAAGGCAGAACTGATGCAAAAAATGGCCGTTTTCGGCCTG
>DAOTZM010000016.1:0-20985 GCA_034434035.1 Anaerolineales bacterium | reverse complement strand
AGCTTGAAAACTACCCATAAATTGACCTGGAACAGGGGATGATTTGATTAACAACCGATTAACACCCGTTATAATAGGCGCATGTCCAAACCGTTGCGTTATATCCTGGCGCTGGTCATCCTGGCGGGTTCGCTTGCCTTGCTCGCCTGGGCATTCTGGCCGGGCGAGCGCGTCATCCGCCGCCAGTTCATCCAGCCGACCGAAATGCAGTTACCCACGCCGGGCGGCTCGCTCCTTTTGCAGCGCGACCTGGTTTGGACGAACCAGCCGCTTGAAATGGCCTGCCCAATCCGTGTGGCAGACCGTTTTGCTTTAATTTTGTGAATCGAAAGGAAACACCCGGGTTGACCACTCTCTTTTTTGCGACCGATATTCATGGTTCGGATATTTGTTGGAATAAGTTTTTGAATGCGGGGAAATTTTACGGGGCAGGAGTGCTCATCCTGGGCGGCGACATGACCGGCAAGGCGGTTGTGCCGTTCCTCGATTTGGGCGGGGGAAAGTATAAAGTTACCCTGTTGCAGCAGGTTTTTGACATTGAAGGTGACGCTGAATATCAGGAGATGGTCAAGCGCGTCCGCAGCCGGGGTTATTATCCGTACCGCGCTGCGCCCGACGAACTGGACGAACTCTCCCAAACTCCCGATAAAGTTCACGACATTTTCATCCGCGAGGTGCTGCGGGTCTTCGAGCAATGGATGGAGATTGCCGCCCGCAAACTGGCCGGGACGGGTATGCGCGTGTATGTTTCTCCCGGCAACGATGACCAGTTCGAGGTCGATGAGATGATTCGCCAGTCGCCGGTCATCACACTGGCGGAGGGGCGGGTCATCCCGCTGGATTCCAATATCGAGATGATTTCTTCCGGCTGGAGCAACCGCACGCCCTGGAACACCTACCGCGAGGAAGATGAATCCGGCCTGGCGCAGCGGTACGAGACAATGGTTGCGGGATTAAAGAATCCAAAACAGGCTGTCTTTAATGTTCACGTTCCGCCATATCAATCCAATCTCGACGAAGCCCCGGAACTGGATGAGCAGTTGCGCCCCAAATATGCCGGGAACGCGCTCAAGCCGGTCGGCTCGACCGCCCTGCGCGCGGCCATCGAGAAATACCAGCCCTTGTTGGGCCTGCACGGCCACATCCACGAGGGACGCGGACACAGCCGCATCGGCAAGACTTTGTGCATCAATCCCGGTTCGCTCTACGAGCAGGGTGTTTTACAAGGCGCGTTGGTTAAGTTGGGCAAGAACAAGATAGAGAGTTATGTATTGACGCAAGGCTAGGACAGTGTTCAGTAATCAGTGTTCAGTTATCAGTTTTACTGACCACTGATTACTGATGACTGATTACTGAACCTCCAAAGGAGTTTGAATTATGTCCGACCTTTTCATTCGCAAAGCCACCGGCCTGGTACGCTCGTGGTCTATCTTCGACGCATTTGTCTATGCGTTCTTTTCCATCAACCTCGTCACGCTTGGCCTGTACAGTTTCAGCCAGATGTATTACTTCGAGGGCGGGCTGGTCTGGTCGCTGGTGGTCAGCGCCTTGTTCATCCTGTTCGAAGTGGTCATTTACGCTTCGCTGATTGCGGTCATGCCGCGCTCGGGCGGCGATTACGTCTGGCAGAGCCGCATCTTGGGCGGCGGGATTGGCTTCATCCTGGCCGTCACCGGTTGGTGGTTCATCTTGTGGCTGTGGGTTCCGCTCTACGCCGACATGCTGCGCCACATCGTCATCACGCCCATCCTGGGCCTGCTCGGCGCGAAAGACATCGCCCTATGGTTTGGACAGACGAAAATCGGTCTGTTCAGCACCGCCCTGATTACGCTGGCGATTGTCACAGGATACATTGTCTTGGGCATGAAACGCTACGCCCAGATTCAGAAATGGTGTTTTTATGGCGGAATCCTGGGACTGGCGATTGTGATTGTGCTGCTCCTTTCGGGGTCGCCCGCAGCCTTTCAATTCGGGCTGGAAGCGAACGCCGTAACCCTGTTCGGCGCCCAGCCGGGAGTGTATGACGCGACTGTTGCCGCCGGCCAGGAGGCCGGGGCCGCCCTGCCGCTGATGGGCGGGACCTTCAACCTTGTGCTGCTCACCCTGCCGTATATTGTCTTCTTCAACCTGTGGCCCAACTGGGGCGCAACCCTCTACGGCGAAGTGCGCGGCGCAACCGATTTCAAGCGTAACTTCGCGGGCATGGCCTCGGCCCTGGTCGTCACCACCATTTTGGGCATCGTGGCCCTGCTTGCGATTGCCCGCACCATCGGCTGGGATTTTTACGTCCAGGCCAACGGCGCATGGTGGAATTACGCCTGGGGCTTTACCGAAGCCGAGCCGCCCCTGCCCATTTGGCCGTACCCGGCCCTGTTCGCCGCCTTCCTGACCGATAACCGCCTGTTGCAATTGCTGGTGGTCGGATTGATGAGCCTGTGGTGGTTTGGCTGGAGCGGGACGGTCTTCCTGTCCTCGACCCGCGTCGTCTTTGCCGCTGCCTTCGACCGCCTGCTGCCCGAAAAAGTGGCCGAAGTGGACGCGCGCACCGGCACGCCGCTGATTGCCCTGCTGATGATGGTAGTACCCTCCATCATCGTCTCCTTCCTGTTCGCTTATGATGTCTTTGGCTTCCGCTCGTTGACCCTGGCCTCCACCCTGGTGATTGCCGTCACTTACTTTGGCACGACCATCGCCGCCATCCTGCTGCCCTATCGCAAACCCGACCTGTATAACGCCTCGCCGATTGCCAAATATAAAGTTTTGGGCATTCCGCTCATCACTGTTGCGGGCGTCATCTTCGGCGGTTTCCTGGTCTTCCTGCTCTACCAGTGGCTGTTCGACCCCAATGCCCTGTATGGCATCGGCTACAGCGTCAATCCGGATGGCTACAAAAACGGCACCTCGCTGGTCTTCATGGGTATTCTCTATGGCATCGCCGCCGCCATCTACTTTGGCTTCAAGGCCTATCGCAAACGCACAGGCATCGACCTCGATAAAGTTCATGCCGAAATCCCATCTGAATAAACAGGGAGTCCAATGTCTCTTGACATTGGAATAACAAATCATTGAAAAGAGTCAAAGGTCGGGAGACGTTTGACTCCCCGTCACAGGAGTTTTATGCAACCAACCCCAACCGAAATCGCCCTTGAAATGAATCGCCTGGTCGAAGCCGCCCGCCACGACCAGATTCACCTGCGCGCCATTGGCGGGCTGGCTGTGCATCATCACAGCCCCCTGCGCCAGCAGACCTTCCAGCGCGAATACGCCGATATTGACTTCGTTGTCCACAAACACGCGCGCCGCAAACTGGATGACTTTTTCCGGCGCATGGGCTACCAGCCCGACCGCAGTTTCAACCTGTTCAACGGCGATAAACGCCAGATTTTCACCCAGGAAGGCACAGGCCGCCGCATTGATGTCTTTGTGGGCGATTTCGAGATGTGCCATAAACTGCCGCTCAAAGACCGCCTGCAAATCCATCCCATTACCGTGCCGCTGGCGGAATTGTTCCTCTCCAAGACCCAAATCATCGAACTCAACCGCAAAGACGCGCTTGATTTGGTGGCGCTCTTGTTAGATAATGAAATTGGTTACGGTGACGACAAAATCAACCTCGAACGCATCTGCCGCCTGTGCCTGCGCGATTGGGGCCTGTTCAAGACCACCACCATTAACCTGAACCGGGTTGAGGAACTGGTCAACTCTGACGATATCAACCTGGCCACCCCCGAACGCGAAACCGTCCTGCGGCGTATCGAAGAAATCCGCGGGGCATTCATCCTGATGAAAAAAAACATCCTGTGGATGGCGCGTGACCGCGTCGGCACGCGCCTCCGCTGGTATGCGGAAGTGGAAGAAGTGGAACGATAGACTCTCCGGCTCATGAGACATTCCTTCCGTCGCCTTCTCCTGGTTTTCCTGCTGTTCCTGTCTCTCGTGGCCGTTTTCGCGGCTTGCGGCAGGATTCCTGCCCAGGCGCCCTCTGCCATCCCAACCTCGCCCTCGGCGGCAGGCTCTCCCACGCCGGAACGTCCGAAAGAACCGCTTGAACCTCCCCTCTCCAGCGCTGCCTCGCCAGCCGTCCCGGAGCGGAGATTGCTTTCGCTGGATTATCCCGCCTTTGTTCGCTTCGGCGATTCAGAGCGGGTGTATTTGACCCTGGAAGTGGACGAGCAGGGCAACATCACGCCTACGGCGCGGGCAGGCGGAAACATTGTGCAGGGCGAAGTCATCGAAATCCCGAATGTCTATGACACGCATCACCTGTGGGCCGAAGCCCGTCTCGACCTGGCCGGGGTGGTGATCAAACCGGCTGACATAGTCAGCGAAACCATGTTCCCAGGGCAAACAATCACTTTTTTTTGGAGCATCCAACCGCAGGCGGCGGGCAACTACAAAGGCACGGTCTGGCTTTACCTGCGCTTTATCCCGAAAGATGGCGGCCTCGAAAGCCGCCGGGCGCTCTCGGCGCAGTTGATTGAAATCGAGACGGTGACTTTCTATGGGCTGAAGGCCGATACGGCGCGCTGGCTTGGCCTGGCCGGGACAACCCTGAGCGCGGTTGTGGGGTTCCCCTTCTTCAAGGACATCGTCAAGCGGCTGTTTTCTCGCCGCAAGAAGCGCCGCCGCTAGCCGGATTTGCCGCCGCTTTCAGGCGGTTGCAGGCCAAAGCCTGTCATAAACATTGCTCATCGCTTATCAATGATGGTGATGGATTTGCCAGATTTGACTAAGCAATTCAAATACATGACAAATATCACCTTGTTGAATTACAAGGGTAAGTTTATCGAATAAACCCGCTATGATACAATGACATAAGTTTGTGACAAAATCCCCAAGCGCGAAGGAGTCTTTATGCAGAATCCCTGGATCTATGTGGGTCTCTTTCTGCTGGTCGGGATTATCATCCCGATTGCGCCGATTGTTTTTTCGGCACTGATTGCGCCCAAGAAACCCAATCCCATCAAACAAAGCACGTATGAGTGCGGCATCGAAACAGTGGGGGATAGTTGGGTGCAATTCAAGGCACAGTATTATGTCTTTGCCCTGGTGTTCCTGATTTTCGACGTGGAAACGGTGTTCCTTTTCCCCTGGGCGTTGGCCTTGAACGCGCAAAACCCGGCGGTGTTACCGGTGTTCATTGCGGTGGAAGGCGTGATTTTCATTCTTATCCTTCTGTCCGGGCTGGTCTATGCCTGGCGCAAGGGATTGCTGGAATGGGTTTGATTTCCAGATTGACATTGAAAGGCTGACAGGAGTTTTCCTTTCAGCCTTTTATTTGTTACAGAGGAGCGTTCCATGGAATTTTGGACGGACCCTATCAAGGTCATCTATGAATGGTTGATGATTACGTTCACCGGCTGGGGCATGGCTGGCTGGCTGGCGGACATCACCATCAACCTGATTGGCATCGTTGTGCTGATTATGGCGGCAATGGTGCTGGATATTATGCTGGTGTGGGTGGAACGTAAGGTGGTTGCCCGCTTCCAGGGTCGTCTTGGCCCGAACCGGGTTGGCCCCTGGGGACTGCTCCAGCCTTTCCCCGACATCATCAAACTTATCATCAAGGAAGATATTACCCCGGCAGGCGCGGACAAGGTGGTCTTCAACCTGGCCCCGATTCTGTCGCTGGCCTCGGTCATCTTCCTGTGGGCGGTGCTGCCGCTGGCGGCGACCGTTTACGGAGTCGATTTGAACGTCGCCTTGCTCTATCTGGTAGCAGCGGGTTCGATTGGCACGCTTTCCATCATCATGGCGGGTTGGGCTTCCAACAACAAATATGCCCTGCTCGGCGCGTATCGCATGGTGGCGGTCATGATTTCGTATGAAATCCCGATGATTGTCGCCCTGTTGATTCCCACCCTGTTGGCCGGGACAATGAGCATGAAGGGCATTACCCTGGCACAGCAGGAGGGACTATGGTTCGTGCTGCTTTCGCCGCTTGGGATGCTCCTTTTCTTAGTGGCGGCCATCGCCGAGTTGGGACGTTCCCCCTTCGACCTGAGTGAAGGCGAATCGGAAATCGTCTCCGGCTTCCATATCGAATACTCCGGCATGAAGTTCGGCCTGTTCTACGCGGGCGAACTCTTGCACGCCTTCACTTTCGGCGCATTCATCGGCGTCTTGTTCTTTGGCGGCTGGAATTGGCCCCTGCCCTGGGGTGATCAATATGCCCTGGTCGGGATTTTCAACGTGCTGACCAAGGGCATGTTCTTCTACTGGGTCATTATGTGGGTCAAGTACACTGTGCCGCGCCTCCGCATTGACCACATGCTGGCCTTCAACTGGAAATTCCTGACCCCGGTGGCTTTTGCGCTCTTGATTGTTACGGCGATTGCCCATGCCATTTTCAAAGATATGGCGCCCTGGGTGTATGGCCTGGCGATGTTCCTGTCGAACGTGCTGGTGGGCTGGGTTTTGCTGGAAATCCTGCGCAGCAGCGCCCGCAAACAGCGCGCGGTGGAAGAATCGCCCGCGCCGCTGGCGCAACATTAATCGGATGGAGTGCAACGTATGGATGCTTCGCAAGTTATCTTCTTCCTGAGCGCGGCGCTCATCCTGGTTTCGGCGGTGCTGGTTGTGACCGTTCGCAATTTGATTCACGCGGCGCTGTGGCTCATCGCAACTCTGTTTGGGGTGGCGATGTTGTATGTCCTGCTCGAAGCAGGCTTCCTGGCGGTCGTGCAGGTGGTGGTGTATATCGGCGCGATAGCGATTCTGTTCATCTTCGCTGTCATGTTGACCCGCCGCGACCTGCTCAGCCAGACTTCGCAGACCAACGCCAACTGGCCGGCCGCCCTGGGCGTAAGCGCGCTGGCGCTGGTTGGAATCGCCTTCATCGTGCGCGGATTTGTCTTCTCGCTGGACCGGATTCCTGCGCCCGTGCCGGATAACACCCTGGAACTGCTGGGGCAGGCCCTGATTTCGCCGAACCTGTTCGTCCTGCCGTTCGAGGTGGCCTCGGTGCTGCTGCTGGCGGCGCTTGTCGGCGCGGTCTACGTGGCGATGAACAAGAAATAGGAGGACGCGCATGATTCCGCTTTCCTGGTATCTCTATCTCTCGGCGGCGCTGTTTGCGGTTGGGTTGTATGGCGTGCTGGCGCGCAAAAACGCCATCGCCATCCTGCTCGGCCTCGAACTGATGCTGAACGCCGCCAATATCAACCTCGTCGCCTTCTGGCGGTATGGGAATCCCTCCCTGATGGCTGGCCAGGTGTTTGCGATTATCGTCTTCGCGGTGGCTGCGGCAGAAGTGGCGGTGGGTCTCTCCCTGGTCATTTCCATCTACCGCGCCCGCAAGACCGTCATCGCCGACGAACTCGACTTGATGAAGTGGTAGGAGACACGTTATGGCCCCTGAAACTCTCATCTGGCTCATCCCCCTGCCGCCCCTGCTGGCATTCTTCCTGATTGTGCTGTTCACCAACAAGAGCAAAGCCCTCAGCCACACCATTGGCGTGGGCGCGGCGGCGCTCTCCTGGCTGGGCAGCATGGTCATCTTCTTCCAGGCGATTGGCATTGACCATTTTGGCGAGAAAATTTTCAAATCGTCCATCAACTGGCTGCCGACCGGTACGGATTTCCTGAAAATCGGCGTGCAAATCGACCCGCTTAGCGCAATCACGCTGTTCTTCGTTGGTTGGACAATTTTCATGATTTTCCTGTACAGCGTCGGCTACCACAACTTCGGCCAGCCCAAAGGCGACCACGACCGGCCCGGCCTGCCGCCGCACGGCGCGACCGTGACCGATGAACACGGCCACCCCAACAAACCCGGGGCAGGCAAGCACACTGTTTTCTCGGTCGAGCCGCTGTACAGCCGCTTCTTTGCCTTTCTGGCGCTGTTCGCCTTCGGCATGTACGTCCTGGTCGTCTCCGACAACCTGCTGACCCTGTTCGTCGGCTGGGAAATCATGGGCCTGTGTTCGTACCTGCTGATTGGTTTCTGGTACGGCAAGCCCTCGGCCCGCAACGCGGCAGTCAAGGCCTTTATAACCACCCGCATTGGCGATGTCTTCATGCTGCTCGGCCTGGCCCTGCTCTACTCGGCCACCGGCACGCTCAACTACCGCGCCATTTTCTACAACGAGGAAGTCCTGCATACCCTGGCGACGACCATGACGCCGGTGCTTGGCCTCTCCGCCGCCGGGTTGATTGGCCTGCTCCTGTTCATCGGCACCATTGGCAAATCGGCGCAGTGGCCGCTGCACGTCTGGCTGCCCGATGCAATGGAAGGCCCGACCCCCGTCAGCGCCATGATTCATGCGGCCACGATGGTTTCGGCGGGCGTTTACATGGTCATCCGCATCTTCCCGCTGGTGACTGCCGATTGGTCGGGACACGGCCTGACAACTGCGATGAGCGTCATCGCCTTCATCGGCGCGTTCACCGCCATTTTCGCGGCGACCATCGCCCTGGCGCAGAACGACATCAAACGGGTGCTGGCCTACTCGACCATCTCGCAGCTTGGCTTCATGATTGCCGCGCTCGGCATGGGCGCCTACATTGCGGCGGCTTTCCACCTCGTCACCCACGCCTTCTTCAAGGCCCTGCTGTTCCTCGGCTCCGGCTCGGTCATTCATGGCATGGAGCATGGCGTCCTGCACACTGGCAACCATAAAGTCGACCCGCAGGATATGTGGAACATGGGCGGTCTGAAAAACAAAATGCCCATCACCTTCTGGACCTTCCTGATTGGCGGCCTGGCCCTCTCCGGCTTCCCGCTGGTGACGGCTGGCTTCTGGTCGAAGGATGAAATCCTGGCCGACGCGTTTGCCCACGAACACTGGACCATTCTCGCCACCCTCTCCATCGCCGCGCTGATGACTGCCTTCTACACCATGCGCCAGATTACGCTGACCTTCCTGGGCCAGCCGCGCACCAAAGAAGCGGAACACGCCCACGAGACGCCCTGGACGATGACCACGCCGCTGGTCGTGCTCTCGGTTTTCGCGGTCGGATTCGGCTGGGTCGGCATCCCGGAGCATTTCCCGGCCATCGGCGGCCTGATTCCGAACTGGTTCCACGATTTTGTCGGCGGCACGCTTATCAAACATCCCAAACCGGTGGAGTTCAGTTGGGTTCCGCTGACGATTTCGCTCGTTGTTGCCTTGGGCGGCCTGGCGCTCGGCTGGCTGGTTTATAAAGATGTCAAGGCTGGCGACGCCGACCCGCTCGAAAAACCGCTCGGTTTCCTGTACCCGTTCCTCAAGAACAAGTGGTACTTCGACGAGTTCTATGCCTTCTTCGTCATCAGGCCGATGACCTGGGTTTCGGAAGTCTTCACCTATCAGTGGATGGACCGGGGTATCATCGATGGCATCCTGCACTTCTTTGCCCGCGCTGCCCTGTTGATTGGTCATTTCTTCCGCAACGCTATTGACAAGCCGATTGTGAACGAACTCATCGGCGACAAACTGGGTGCTTACTGGACCTTCCAGCCCGCCGGGCGCGCGTTGAGCAAGACGCAAACCGGGCGCATCCAGACCTACCTGATAGGCGCAGTTGCCGTCTTTATTGCCATCGGCGCAGCGCTGTATCTGTTCGCCTTCTAAAGGGGAGTGGACAATGGACTTCATCAGCACTCACCTGCTCACAACGATTTTGTTCTTCCCTGTCGCGGCGGCGCTGGTCATCTGGCTCCTGCCCGCCGACCAGCCGAAGGTCATCCGTTGGACGGCTTTCCTCGCCAGCCTGGTTCCTTTCGGCCTTTCGGTCTGGCTGTGGACGCAATTCAACCCCTCCGCGCCTGGCTTCCAATTCGAAGAGCAGTACACCTGGTACGAAGCGATTAACTCCACCTTCCACGTTGGCGTGGATGGGTTGTCGCTCACGATGGTCTTGTTGACCACGCTCCTGACTCCGCTCGCCCTGCTGGCCTCCTTCAACATCACCGAGAAGGTCAAGGCCTACATGATGCTCTTCCTGTTCCTGGAAACGGGCATGTTGGGCGTCTTCCTGGCCCTCGACCTGCTGATTTTCTTCGTCTTCTGGGAAATCGGCCTGGTCCCGATGTACTTCCTCATCAATCAGTGGGGCAGTCCCAAAGGCGAGCGCGAACTGTGGGGCGGCATGAAGGTCTCGGCCCGCAACTATGCCTCGCTCAAGTTCATGATCTACACCATGGCCGGTTCGCTCGGCCTGCTGCTCGCCATCCAGATGCTCGGCGTCTTGTTCCAAACCTACGACCTGATGGCGCTGACCGAAAAGTGGAGCGGCTTCAACGAAGGTACTCTGCTCGGCATGAACGTATCGACCGTCAAAGCGATTGCTTTCTGGGCCTTCACCATCGCCTTTGCCTTGAAAGTGCCGGTCTGGCCCTTCCACACCTGGCTGCCCGATGCCCATACCGAAGCCCCCACCGCCGGTTCGATGATTCTGGCGGGCGTCCTGCTCAAGTTGGGCGCGTATGGCTTCCTGCGGCTGGTGCTGCCCTTCTATCCCGCCGAATCGCAGCAATTTGCCGGTTGGCTGGCCTTCCTGGCGACGATGGCGATTGTCTTCGGGGCGTTTGCCTCCTTCGGGCAGACCGATTTCAAACGCCTGGTGGCCTATTCCTCGGTCAACCACATGGGCTTCGTGCTGCTCGGCATTGCCGCGGCGGCCAAAGCCATCGGCACCCAGGATGCGACCATCGCCTTGAACGGCGCGGTGCTCCAGATGTTCAATCACGGCCTCTCGGCGGCTGGCATGTTCTTTCTGGTCGGCGTGATTTACGAGCGGACGCACACCCGCAATCTCGATGAGTTTGGCGGCCTGTTCCCGCTCGTGCCGGTCTATGGCGGCATCCTGATTTTCACCAGCATGGCCTCGCTCGGCTTGCCCGGCCTGAACGGCTTCGTCTCCGAGTTCCTGGTCGTGCGGGGCGCGTTCGGGGTCGGCTTTGCCGGTGGTGAATGGAACTACATGGCCGTCTACACCGCGATTGCCATGCTTGGCCTGCTGTTCACCGGCGCGTACATTCTCAAGGGCGTCCGCAAGGTCCTGCACGGGCCGCTCAATGAACACTGGGCGCGCGGCGAACACAAACTGACCGAAATCAACACCCGCGAGATTCTGGTCATGGTTCCACTCATGATACTCATCCTCATCCTCGGCGTCTGGCCGATGTGGATGCTGGATGTCATCAACAAAGCCATGCTCCTGTTGTTCTCGTAGAGCGAGGTGACAAAATGCAATTTCCCGTCTTGAGCATCATCGTTTTCGCCCCGTTCATTGCCGCCGTCATCATGTTGTTGATGAAGCCGGAGGCCAAGAACGAAATCCGCGTCACAGCGCTGTCGGCGGCGGTTTTCGACCTGGTTCTGTCGGGCTGGGTCTACTACCAGGTCTACATGCACCCCTCGCTGGAATATCAGTTCATCGAAAAATATGAATGGCTTCCTGTCTTGGGCATCTCGCTGCACTTTGGCGTGGATGGCATGAGCGCCCCGCTCGTCCTGCTGACCGGCATCGTCATGTTCACCGGCGTCCTGATTTCGTGGGGCATCGACGACCGCCCGCGTGAATTCTTCGCCTTCCTGTTCCTGTTGGCGGGCGGCGTGTTCGGCGTGTTCGTCTCGCTCGACCTGTTCATGCTGTTCTTCTTCTACGAAATCGCCGTCTTCCCGATGTACCTGCTGATTGCCATCTGGGGCTGGAAGGTGACGCGCGAATACGCGGCCATGAAACTGACCCTGTACCTGTTCGTTGGCTCGGTCTTTGCCCTGGTCGGCGCGCTGGCAATGGTCTTCGTCAACTACCAGAATACCGGCGTCCTCACCTTCGACATGCTCGCGCTCGAAAAAGCCGGGTTCTCGCAGGCCTTCCAGTCCATCTGGTTCCTGCCAACCTTCCTGGGCTTTGCGGTGCTGGGCGGTATCTTCCCCTTCCACAACTGGTCGCCCGATGGTCACGTCGCCGCCCCGACTGCCGTCTCGATGTTCCATGCGGGCGTCTTGATGAAACTCGGCGCGTTTGCCGCCCTGCGGGTTGGCATCATGCTCCTGCCTGAAGGCGCCAAACAGTGGGCCTGGCTCATCTTCGGCCTGGCGATGGTCAACGTCGTCTACGGCGCGTTCATCGCCATGATTCAGCAGGACATGAAATACGTCATCGGTTTCTCCTCGGTCTCGCACATGGGGCTGGTGGCGCTCGGTTTTGCGACCCTGACCCGCGAGGGCATCCTGGGCGCGGGCCTGCAAATGTTCTCGCACGGCGTCATGACAGCTCTCTTCTTTGCTGCCGTCGGCATGGTCTATGACCGCGCCCACACCCGTCAAATTCCCGAACTGGGCGGCATGGTCAAACCCCTGCCCTGGGTGGCGATTGGTTTCATTATCGGCAGCCTGGTCTCGATGGGCATGCCCGGTTTCTCCGGTTTCGTGGCCGAATTCCCCATCTTCATGGGCGTCTGGCAGGTCAGCGGCCTGGCGGCGATACTCGCTTCGCTCTCCATCGTCATCACCGCAGCCTACGTCTTGCTGGTCGTGCGGCGCGCCTTCTTTGGCGAAATGCCCAAACAGTTCGAGCATCACATCACGCCCATCACCCCGCTCGACAAGGTCGCCATCGTGACCCTGTGCGCCTGCATGGTGCTGCTTGGCCTGTTCCCCGGCCTGATGGCCCCAATGGTCTCGACCGGCGTGGAAAATATCCTTCGCCTCCTGGGAGGTGCATAAATGAGCATCAACTTGCTGGCAATCTTGCCTGAAATCTTCATCCTGGTCGTCGGGATTCTGGTGCTGGTGCTCGACTCGTTCTGGAAGGATGAAAGCCGCCGCGCCAACCTGGGCTGGCTGACCGCGGGCGGACTCACCGCAGTCTTGATTCTGAGCCTCCTGCTCGACCGTCCCTCCGAGCCTGTCCTTGCCTGGGGCGGCATGGTGCGTTTTGACTGGCTGGCCTTCGTCTTCAAGATGTTCATCATCTTGGCCTCGGCCATCACCGCCCTGTTTTTCATGGATGTGGAGCAGCTCGGCAAACGCGCCGAATCCTACCTCCTGCTGTTGGTTGCCACTATCGGCATGTGTCTGATGGTCTCCTCCAGCGACCTGGTGATGTTGTTCCTCGCCATCGAAACCACCTCCATCCCGATGTACGTCCTGGCCGGGTTCATGCTCGACGACAAGAAATCAACCGAAGCGGGCTTCAAGTACCTGCTTTTTGGGGCGATGACCTCCGGGATTTTCCTCTATGGCCTGTCGCTGGTCTACGGTTTCTCCGGCACAACTCAACTAGAGAACATGCGCAGTTACTTCACCAGCCTGAATCCCATCTCGGTGGGCGTCCTGTTCCTGCTGGTGGTCGGGCTCGGCTTCAAGATTTCGCTGGCCCCCTTCCATTTCTGGTCCCCCGACACCTACGAAGGCGCGCCGACCCCCGTCGCCGGTATCCTCTCAACGGCCTCCAAAGCCGCCGGGTTGGCCGTCCTCATCCGTCTGTTCATCACTGCCTTCCCGCAGGTCGATGCCAACTGGCAGGTTATCCTGGCCGTACTGGCCGCGCTTTCGATGACCATCGGCAACCTGGTCGCCCTGGCGCAGAAAAACCTCAAACGCCTGCTGGCCTACTCCTCCATCGCGCACGCCGGGTACGCCCTGGTGGGTGTGGTGGCCGGGAATGAACTGGGTATCAAGGCGGTCGTGTATTACCTGATTGCCTACGTCCTGACCAATCTTGCCGCTTTTGGCATCATCGCCGCCTTTGGGCGCGTAACCGGCTCGGACGAAATCCGCGCCTATGACGGCATGAGCCGCCGCTCGCCCTACCTGGCGCTCGCTATGTTGGCGGCCTTCCTTTCTTTGTCCGGGATGCCGCCCTTCGGCGGGTTCATCGGCAAGGTGCTGGTCTTCGCCGCCGCCGTCGAAGCCGGGTGGTACTGGCTGGTCTTTGTCGGCATCATCAACTCGGTAGTGGGCGTCTACTACTACCTGACCGTGATGAAATACGTCTACCTCTACCGCATGGAGGGCGAGAACGAGGAAGCGAGTCCCATCCCGGTGACGCGGCCCTACGCGATTGCCATCGTGGTGCTGACCATCGGCATCATCCTGACTGGGACCATCTTCGCCCCCTGGTTCGGCTTCTCCACCGACGCCGCCCTCAGCCTGTTTTTCTAGAAGATAGAATTCCCTCACCCAACCCCTCTCCCATTGGGAGAGGGGCAAGGGATGAGGGAATTGCTGGGACAAAGTTTGTTCACTTTGCTGATAAAAATCCTGTGATATAATCCGCACCCGATGACAGCATCCAACCCGCAGGAAGATCAACAAAACGCCAATAACCAATCCCTCGTACCTCGGGCCACGTTTAACATGACACTGGCGGCGGTTGTCGGCCAGGTGGGTTGCATTATCCCGGTCCTTTTACTTGGAGCCTTGTTTGTGGGATTGTGGCTTGACCGGTATTTCGAGACAAGACCCTTCTTTGCCATCTTGTTTATCGTAGGCAGCGGCCCGGTTTCAGTCTATGTTTTATACCGCATTGTGAAATCGGCCACCAATCGCTTAAAAATAGCCAATTATCCAGCCAAAACTTCTGAGGAGGAAGCGAATCGTGAGTGAAAAACCCAAGAAACGTGTCTGGGGACGCTGGGTTGTGCTTGCGGCCATCATTCTGGGTTTGTTCCTGTTCACCGGTTTCTTCGGAATCGGTTTGGGAATCAAGCCCATCATGCCGCATGTCTACCTGCCCGGCGAAAAATATAGCGAAGTTCCGCTCTTCACCATTCCCTTTATCGGGCCGTTCTACTTTACAAACACCACCTTTGGCCTGATTGTGGCAGACATTATCGTCATTTTACTGGCGATTGGCGTCTCGCGCGGGGTCAAGAGCGGAAAAATGGTGCTGACCGGCATCTCTGGCGCGGTGGAAGCCCTGATGGAGATGCTTTACGGCATCACCGAAAGCACTGCCGGAAAATGGACAAAGCAAATCTTCCCCTGGTTTGCCACCATCACCCTGCTGGTGCTGGCCGCTAACTGGTCTGGCCTTGTGCCGGGCAACGAAACCATCGGCATCATCCATGAATACAAAAACGGGCATGCCCTGAAACAGGTCGGCCCCATTGATACCATTTGGGATGAAGGCGGCGAAGGCAAGGGAAGCGGCAAATTGTATGCTGTGATTCCGTTCATGCGCCCCGTTTCCACCGACTTGAACTTCACCTTTGCCCTGGCAGTTGTGGCAGTCGTGATGATTCAGGTAATTGGTTTCCGTTCTCAAGGCATCTCTTACCTATGGAAATTCTGGAACGTGGGCGGCATGTTCAGCAAGCCGATTTTTGGGTTCATCGACTTCGGCGTTGGCCTGCTCGAACTGATTTCGGAATTCTCGAAAATCTTGTCGTTTGCCTTTCGTCTTTTTGGCAATATGTTCGCGGGCGCGGTGCTGTTGTTCGTCGTCGGCTCGCTGGTACCTGTCTTTGCCCAGGCCCTGTTCTACCTGCTTGAATTCTTCGTCGGTCTCATCCAGGCCATCGTGTTCGGCATGTTGACGATGGTCTTCATGTCGCAGGCCACCCAGGGACACGGCGGGCATCACGAAGAAGCGCACGCGTAAATTTCGGGCGAGTTACTGCCCGGGTAAACACCATTTCACAGTGGCGGTCTATCCCGCCCGAAACCGAGTCACGGAGGATACACACAATGGAAGTTGAAGCCGCAAAATTGATTGGCGCAGGCCTGGCGATGATTGGCGCGATTGGCGCCGGCGCCGGGGTTGGTATCGTAGTCGGCGGTGCTGTGCAGGCCATGGGACGCAATCCCGATGCCACCGGCACAATCCAGACCAACATGATTCTCGGCATTGCGTTTGCCGAGGCCATCGCTATCTACTGTCTGGTTGTCGCCCTGCTCATCCTGTTCGTTTTCTAAAATCGGGAGGATACCTTGGAAGCATTGGGTTTAAACCTGCCCTTTTTTCTTGTTCAGGTCGTCAACCTGATTATTGTCTACACGGTGGTCGCCAAGTGGATTGTTGGCCCCATCTCTGGCCTGCTCGAAAAACGCCGCGAAACCATTGCGCGCGGCCTGGAAGACGCCCGCATCGCTGCTGAAGCCCGCGCCAACGCCGAAAAGGAAGCCCAAAAAATCACGGCGGAAGCCCAGGCCAAGGCCAGCCAAATCGTCCGCGAAGCCACCGAACGGGCTGAGTCCGCTGCCCGGGACGTAAAGGCCGCCGCTGACGCCGAGGCCAAAAAGGCCGCCGAAAAAGCCCTGGCCGAAGTTGATGAGGAGCGCAACCGCATCCTCGGCGACCTGCGCGGTCAGGTGGCGGCGCTTGCCATTGCCAGCACCCAGAAACTGGTTGGCGAAGCCCTCGATGAGAAGCGCCAGCGCGCCCTGATTGACGAATTTTTCGCCGGGGTCAAGGCCGGTAAAGTGGTCGTCATGGAAGGCGCATCCGTCACCGGCTCGTCCGCCGAAGTGACCAGCGCCCTGCCGCTTACCAAAGACGAGCAGGAAGCCGTCAAGAAGGATGTGCTAGCGAAATCTGGCGCGGCTGCGGTCTCTTTCCGCGTTGACCCCGCCATCTTGGGCGGCCTGGTCATCAAGGTCGGCGACAAAGTCCTCGATGGTTCCGTCGCTGGCAAACTCGAGGGCCTGCGCGCCAAGCTGCGCTAAATTGGTACTGTTTTTGGAGTGCCGGAGCTTGCTCCGGCATTTTCGTTATGTAATGCAGAATCTTGCGCGACCGAAAGCCAATGCGCAGGCAAACACGCCCAATTCATCAATTTATGGTAAAACCTGGACTATGACTTCCCTCCCCGCCCTCTTCATAGACTTTCCTCTCCCGTTTTCCCCCTCGAACCTCCCTGACCTGCCCTTGTTCGGCCTTGCCATTGACAACCGGCAAGTTCAACCAGGATACATCTTCATTGCCCGCCCTGGCGCCTCTGTGGATGGACACGACTTCATCCCCGACGCCATTCGCCGGGGCGCGGTGGCTGTCGTCGGGCAGAAAGAGATTACCAGCCTGGATGTTCCCTATATCCGGGTCAGTGATTCCCGCCGTGCTGTGACTCACCTCGCTGCGGCCTTCTACGGGCATCCGGGCAGGAAATTGACCGTCATCGGCGTCACCGGCACCGACGGCAAAACCACCACCAGCAATCTCCTCTATCAAATCCTGATAGCGGCTGGTCTCAAAGTGGGCATGATTTCCACCGTCAATGCCGTCATCGGCGGCGAAGTCCTCGACACTGGCTTCCACGTCACCACGCCCGACGCCCACGATGTCCAACGCTACCTTGCCAAAATGGTCGAATCTGGCCTGACGCACGTCATCCTCGAAACCACCTCGCACGGCCTGGCCCAGCATCGCGTCGACGCCTCGCAATATGACATTGCCGTCGTCACCAACATCACCCACGAACACCTCGACGAACATGGCTCCTACGAAAACTACCGCGCCGCCAAAGGCCGCCTGTTCGAGTTGCTGGCGGATACGGTCAATAAGCCGCAAGGCAACCCGCGCCTGGGCGTCCTGAACCTCGATGACCAGAAATCGTACGGGTATCTCTCCCCGCTCCTCACGCGTCACGCCTCACGCCAGGTTTCCTACGGCCTCACCCCGCAAGCCGACATCTACGCCGAAAACATCACCTACAGCCCATCCGGCCTGGTCTTCGACATTGGTGGCAAGGACTTCCGCCTTCCCGCGCGGACTCATCTCGTGGGCGCGTACAACGTCTCGAACTGCCTGGCCGCCTTCTCGGCGGCGGTCGTTGGCCTGGGCATCGACCCACAAACCGCCGCGCGGGGCCTCGCCAACCTGCCCGGCATTCCAGGCCGCATGGAAGTCATCGACCTCGGCCAGGATTTCACCGCCATCGTCGATTTTGCCCACACCCCCAACGCCCTCAAAGTGACTCTCGAAACTGCTCGCCAGATGACCAAAGGCCGCGTCATCTCTATTTTTGGCTCCGCTGGCCTGCGCGACCGCGAAAAACGCCGCCTGATGGCCGAAACCTCCGCTGAACTGGCCGACATCTCCGTCCTGACCGCCGAAGACCCGCGCACCGAATCGCTCGACGGCATCCTGGCCGAAATGGCGACCGGCGCAAAGTCCAAGGGCGGCCTGGAGGGGGAGACCTTCCACCGTGTCCGCGACCGGGGCGAGGCGCTGAAATTCGCGCTCCAACTGGCGCGCCCCGGCGACCTGGTCATCGCCTGCGGCAAAGGCCACGAACAATCGATGTGTTTTGGCGCAATCGAATACCCTTGGGACGACCGCGTCGCCTTGCGCGCCGCTCTGTCTGAATATCTGGGAATTCCAGGCCCCCAAATGCCCTACCTGCCAACACAAGACGAGAGAAAAAGCGTGTAGCCAATCAGTTTTGTATCCGTTTCATCCGCTGTCACATCCGTTCCTCCGACTTGCCCCGCGCCTTCCAGCGGGGTTCATCCGTTGTCACATCCGCTATCCATATCCGTTTCCCCATGTTAGAATTCTCCTCGGAGGAACGTCTATGTGGGTCGAACCCGTTATTCTCGAAGGAAAATACATTCGTTTAGAACCGCTGACCGAAGAACACGCCTACCGTTTGTCCCTCATCGGCAACGACCCCTCGATATGGCGCTACATGCTCTACGGGGAGTTGACCACCGAGCAGGGCATGTTGGAGTGGGTGCGCGATATATTATCCAAAAAGGCCGCCGGGACCGACCAGCCTTTCGTCGTCGTTCACAAAGAAAGCGGCATGGCGGCCGGAGCCACCCGTTACATGGAAATCCGCCCGCAACATCGCGGCCTGGAGATTGGCGGGACCTGGTACGGCGTGCAGTTTCAGCGCACCGCCGTCAATACCGAGGCAAAATACCTGCTCCTGCGCCACGCCTTCGAGGCCCTCGGCGCCATCCGTGTGCAGTTCAAAACCGACAGCCGCAACGAACGCTCCCAGCGCGCCATCGAGCGGCTGGGGGCCGTCCGTGAGGGGGTGTTGCGCAATCACATGATTCTGGAGGATGGCGTCATTCGGCATTCGGTCTATTACAGCATCCTCGACAGCGAATGGCCGGCCGTCAAAACCCGGCTCGAAGAAAAACTGGTATAATCACGCCATGCTTTACGTTTTCTCGCTCGCCCATCCCATTGTCGCCCGCGCCTTGAATGGCTTTGATTCAGCCTTTCCTTGTCGTATTGCGCCTGTTGCCCGGAAAGTCTGACCGTTTCACCTACTTCGATTTCTCGCGCCGCAGGGAACCCCCCTGCGGCGTTTTTATTTGATAAGGAAAAGCCATGATTTCGATTGCCATCTCCAACGCCACCCTCGTCCTGGGGGCCAAAGCCATCTTTCGCAGCCTCAACTGGGAAATTCAACACGACCAGCGCATTGGCCTGATTGGCCCGAACGGCGCAGGCAAATCCTCGCTGTTCAAGTTGATTGTCGGGGAACATGCCCCCGAATCGGGCGGGAATATCGTCCGCGCCCGGGGTGTGACGGTTGGCTGCCTGTCCCAGCACCCGGAACTCGACCCCGCCCAGACCGCTTTCGAGTCGGCCCTGGCCGGCAATCCGCGCTATGCCGAAGTCCACGCTCAACTGCTGGAGGTCGAATCGCGCCTGGACGAGCCTGCCGTTTATGAAAATCCAAAAGCGCTCGAAAAATCGCTAGCTTTACAGGAAACCCTGCTCGAACAGTATGCCGCCTTCGGGGGCGATTCCTACCCCCAGCGGGTGCGTGACCTTTTGCTTGGACTCGGCCTGCCTGAATCCGATTTGCCAAAACCCCTGGGCGCACTCTCCGGCGGACAGAAAAAACTCGTCGGCCTCGCCCGCCTGTTACTTCTGCGTCCCGCCGTGCTGATGCTCGACGAACCCGATAACCATCTCGATTTACCCGGCAAAGCCTGCCTCGAGCGTCTCATCCAGGACTATCCCGGCGCGGTGGTCATCATCTCTCATGACCGTTACTTGCTGGATGCCGTCGTTACCCACATTGCCGAAATCGAGGACGGCAAACTGACCACCTTTACCGGCAACTATACCGATTACATCATCGACAAGGAACAGCGCCTTGCCCGCCAGGAAGAACTCTTCCAGATTCAACAGCGCGCCATCCGCCGCATGGAGATGGCCCTCAAGCGTTACCAGGTTTGGGTGCAGGTCAGCGATAAATTCGCCAGCCGCGTGCGCTCCATGCAGACCCGCCTCGAAAAAGTCGACCGCCTCGACCGTCCCACCCTCGACCGCAAGCGGATGGGGTTGGAACTCAACGGCTGGCGCGGCTCGAACAAGGTGCTGGAACTGCGCGGGGTGGCGAAATCCTTTGGGAAACGGGTTATCCTGGATGGCGTGGACGAGATTCTCTGGCACGGCGAGCGCGTCGGGGTGGTCGGGCCGAATGGGTCGGGAAAATCCGTCTTGTTCCGCCTGATTCTGGGCCAGGAAACGCCCGAACGCGGTGAAATCATCCTGGGGCCGAGCGTCAAAATTGGCTGCTACGCCCAGGAACACGAAACGCTCGATTTCGACAAAACCGTGCTGGATACGGCGCGCTTTGCCGGGAACATGAGCGAGCCAAGCGCGGTCTCGTTCCTGCGGCGTTACCTGTTCACCTACCAGCAGTCGCAGCAGCGCGTCGGCGAGTTATCGGGCGGCGAGCGCAGCCGCCTGCAACTGGCCCTGCTCGTGCTTTCGGGCGCGAATTTCCTGCTGCTCGACGAACCAACCAACAACCTCGACATCGCCTCTGCCGAAGTGCTCGAAAACGCCCTGGCCGATTTCGTCGGCACGGTGCTGGTCATCTCACACGACCGCTATTTCCTCGACCGCGTAGTAGAACGCATCCTGACCATCGAAAACGGCCAACTGGTCGGGCATTTGGGCGGGTATAGTGATTATTTGGCCAGTCTCAGGATGGTCGAGTAACCCCGCGTTTTTTCTGATTCTCTACCGGACAAACTTCGTGTTAGTTTGTCATTTCGAGCGACAGCGAGAAATCTTCTCCCAGTGCGCAAGATTTCTCCCCGCTGCGCGGCTCGAAATGACAAGAATAAGATA
>DAOTZM010000015.1:0-11098 GCA_034434035.1 Anaerolineales bacterium | reverse complement strand
CTTGTTCTAACGGAATTTGTGGTTTGCTATTTCCTGCCCGGACGTAAACGTCCGGGCTGTCACGCAGCGTCCGATAAATCGGACTTTTTAGCCCTGTTCACAGGGCGCTGCCACCTGGCCCGGTGATGAATCACCGGGCAAAGCCGTAAAATCACAAAATCCAGCAGAATCAGCAAAATGCGTTAAAATACCGGAGGCGGCAGCCGCGCCATGCAGCAGCCGCCTCCAAATTTTGTTTTCAATCTGATATGTTTCCAGGGGTCATGTTGCTTGTCCTACAAATCAGGCCGTGATACACTTTTAGCGATATGACTATGTACCTGTTGGTTGTCACCCCACAAACCGGGTTTGGCGCAGCCCTTCGTAACGGGCTGGACGCAAACCGGTATGATGTGTCGGTTACAGCAGATTTTTCCGAAGCCATTCTTCACGTTCGCAAAACGGACTGTCCGGTAATCATCCTGGATGCAGAACTGGAAGATGTTGGCCTCTCCCTGCTCGATATCGGCTACGCCCTGCGGCAGGTCAAGAGTGACGTACAATTTATCCTTGTCAGGCGCGCCGGGCAAACCCTCGACGAAGGCCTGATGCTGAACCCGGCGGTCACTCTGGATAAACCAATCTCCATCCCGGAATTGACCGGACATCTGGAAAAACTGGCGACCTCCTCGACCCGCGGTGTTCCCATGCATACAATGAAACCTTCCCTGCCCACAATCGAACCGCAAGCGCGCGCCCTGGCGGAAACTTCGCGCATGGTCTGGATTAAAGACGTTAGCAAAGCGGCGCAGCATCTTACCCGCCTGACGCTCGAATCCTCGGCCCAGGCAGCATTGATTACCCGCGAGAGCAAATTGTGGGCTTACGCCGGGCAACTGTCGCGCGATGCGGCCCAGGAACTCTCCCAGTCGGTGCAGCGCTACTGGGACAAGGAAAGCGAGAGCGACATCCTGCGCTTCATCCGCTTGCAATCGACCGAGTCTCAGCACATCTTGTACGCGCGCAAACTTTCCGCCAGCATGATTTTGGCGCTGGTTTTCGACGGCGAAACGTCCTTCAGCACCATCCGCTCGCAGGCCGGGAAACTGGTGCGCAACCTGGCCGATGAACCAGGCGAACTGCCTGCCGCGCCGCCGAAGCATGTTCCAGTCTCCCAGTCCCCTTTCAAAGAAAACCGTTTCCTGTTGCAAGATGAATTCGAGGAAGAAGACCTGCCGCCCATTTCCGAATTGCTGGGAGATGTGCCGCCGCCGATTCCCGTCAAGCCGCACGGGCCTCATCCCGCCAGCCTGCCGTGGCAGCAGCCCGCCGAATCCGTCCCTGTTGCGCGCCTGGCGACCGATGAACCCAAGACAGAGCCTCCCTCCACTTTGCAAACCACCCCCAGCGGCGCGCCGCACTTCAGCCTGGAAAGTTCCCCGGTTGTTCGGCGCGACAGTTTCAAACGCCCCATCCCTGCGATGGATGAAACAACGGCAACCAACCTGCCCCTCACTGCGACCCAGGCCGAAACGCGCCCAGCGACCGTGCCGGACGAAGTGCAACTGACGCGCAAGCAGGTTTCGCAAAAGGACCAGTCGCTTATCGAAACCAGACCCCATGCCGTCGCCGAATCCGTTACCCAGGTGGCGCACCGCATCCTGCTCGAACCGGCTTCCCCCGCTATGGCCGACCTGACGTATGCCTGCCTGCTTGTCCCGCGTTTCGACACCCATCACCTGGTTGGCGACGCCGCTGACCGCCTGACCGAATGGGTGCCGCAGGTCTGCGTGGCCTTTGGCTGGCGGCTGGAACATCTCTCCGTCCGCCCCGATTACCTGCAATGGGTGGCGCGCGTCCCGCCCTCCACTGCGCCGGGACACGTCATGCGCGTTGTCCGCCAGCAGACCTCCGACCGGCTGTTCAACGAATTCCCGCGCTTCAAAAAAGACAACCCCTCCGGCGATTTTTGGGCGCCCGGCTACCTGATTATGGGCAGTTCCCAGCCGCACCCCCAGCACCTGGTGCGCAGTTTCATTAAACAGACCCGCGAACGGCAAGGGCTGACCCAGGACGAATAGCGGCTTACCGTTTGAGCGTTCGCTTTACCTCTTTCCTCTTTCCTCTTTCGTAAATCAAAAAAGATGAAAGAGGAAAGAGTTTTAAAGCCGGTTTTATGGTAAATTAAACCCATGCCCCCAAAACTTACCCTAATCGACGGACACGCATTGGCCTACCGCATGTTCTTCGCGCTGACCAGCGGCGCGGCAGGCAGCCGCTGGCAAACCTCCAGCGGCGAACCAACCGCCGGAGTATTCGGTTTCGCCCGCGTTTTGCTGAACATCCTCGAAAACGAGAAACCCGATTACATTGCGGTCGCTTTCGATACCGGCAAAACCTTCCGCGACGAGATGTTCCCCGAATACAAGGCCACCCGCGCCAAAATGCCCGATGACCTGCGCCCGCAAATGGAGCGTATTCGCCAGTTGGTCGATGCCTTCAACATGCCGCGCCTCGAAATGGAAGGCTTCGAGGCTGATGACGTGCTTGGCTCGGTGGCAAAGCAGGCCGCCGCGCAGGGCATTGGCGTCAAAATCATTACCGGCGACCGCGACCTGCTGCAACTGGTGGGCGACCATGTCATCGTCAACCTGCCCGAGGGCGGCAAGCTGGGCGACGCCAAAGATTACATCACCGACGAAGACGTGATTGCCAAATTTGGCGTCCCGGCCCGGCTGGTGGCCGATTACAAGGCCCTGATTGGCGACGCATCCGATAACATTCCCGGTGTGAAGGGCGTGGGCGAGAAAACCGCCCAGGCGCTCTACCAGAATTTTTCATCTCTCGATGACATTTACAAGCACCTCGACCAGGTGCCGCCCAAAGTACGCGAAAAACTGGAAGCCAACCGCCAGATGGCCTACCTGAGCCGCGACCTGGCCCAGATTCGCGCCGATTTGCCGGTTAAGTTGGATTTGGAACAGGCCAAAGCCGGGGATTTCGACGCCGATAAAGTGGAAGCGCTGTTTAAGGAACTGGAATTCAAGTCCCTGCTCACGAAGGCGGCGGCCCTTAAGGGAGGGACCTCCGCACCCCAAACGCTGGCGGCACCCGGTAAGCCGGCCCAAAAAACCGGGCAGTTATCGCTCTTCGGTGAATCCACCACGCCCGCGCCGGTCGTCCAAATCCCCATGCCCTCCGGCGGCCCGGAGACGGTGATTGTGGATACAACGGAGAAACTTTCCAGCCTGGCAGCGGCGCTCAACAAGGCAGAAATCATCTCCTTCGACACCGAAACCACCTCCAGCGAGGAGATGCAGGCCGAGATTGTGGGAATCTCCTTCGCAACGGAAGCAGGAAAAGGGTGGTACGTTCCGGTTGGACACCTTGAAGCCACGAATCTGCCCATCGCGCAGGTGCTGGCCGCTCTCACGGAACCCCTCACCAATCCCCAAATAAAAAAAATCGCCCATAACGCCAAGTACGATTATTTGGTGCTGAAGCGGCATGGCCTGGTGGTGACGCCGCTCAGTTTCGATACGATGATTGCGCAATTTCTGGTGGAGCCGGGGTCGCGGATTGGGCTGAAAGATATGGCCCTGGCGCGCCTGAACGAGGAGATGACGCACATCGAGGCCCTGATTGGCAAGGGCAAAAACCAGCTTTCGATGGCGCAAGTGCCGGTGGAGGCTGCCGCCAGTTACGCCGCCGCCGATGCCGAGGTCTGCCTGCGGCTGATGCCGCAACTGGAGGCCGAACTGAAGCGCGACGGGCTGGAAAGCCTGATGCACGACATCGAAATGCCGCTGGTGACGGTGCTGGCCGAGATGGAGTATATTGGCGTGCGGCTCGACCTGGACTTTTTCCACCAGTTCTCGAAGGAATTGACGGCGCGGCTGGCCGAGATTGAAAAGGAAGTCTTTGCGCAGGTCGGCAAGACCTTCAACCTGAACTCGACCCAGCAGTTGTCGGATGTGCTGTTTTTGCAGTTGAAACTGACCCCGCCCGACCGCGGACGCAAGACCGCCAGCGGCCACTACTCGACGGCGGCGGATGTGCTGGAGGAGATGCGCGGCCAGCACCCGGTTTTGGACCTGGTTTTGGAACACCGCGAACTGGCGAAGTTGAAATCGACTTATGTGGAGGCGCTGCCGGCGGCGGTGGATGCCCATACCGGGCGGGTGCATACCTCGTACAGCCAGACCGGCTCGGTGACGGGGCGGCTTTCGTCGAATAATCCCAACCTGCAAAACATCCCGACGCGGACAGAGCTTGGTCAGCGTGTCCGTTATGGGTTTGTCGCTGATGAAGGGAACGTTCTGCTCTCGGTCGATTACTCGCAGGTGGAGCTGCGGATTGTGGCGCATATCGCAGGCGACCAGGCCATGTTGGAGGCCTTCCGACAAGGGCAGGACATCCATACCACGACGGCGGCGGCGATTTACGGCGTGCCGCTCGCGGAAGTGACCAAGGATATGCGCCGCCATGCCAAGGCGATTAACTTCGGGCTGATTTACGGCATGTCGGCCTTTGGGCTGACGCGCCGCACCGAGTTGACGCTGGCCGAATCGGAGAAGTTTGTCAAAGTCTATTTCGAGCGTTTCCCGGGCGTGAAGAAATATCTCGACAATACCCGGCGGCTCGCGGCGGAGCAGGGCTATGTCACTACGCTGTTGGGGCGGCGGAGATATTTCCCGGCGCTGCAAGGCTCGTTGAATCAGCCCCGCTGGGGAGCGCGGGACAAGCAACTGCGCCAGCGTGAGGAGCGCGAGGCCATCAATGCGCCCATCCAGGGCACCGCGGCGGATATTATGAAGATTGCCATGCTCAAAATCCCCGGCGCGTTAAAACTGGCAGGATTGCAAGGTCAGATGCTTTTACAGGTACACGATGAGATTGTGTTAGAATGCCCGCAGTCTGAACTGGAAAAAACCGCCAAAGTTGTCCAAAAGACGATGGAAGAAGCCTGCCCGTTGAGCATTCCACTCTCCACAGAAGCCCGCGCCGGGGTGAGTTGGGGGGCGATGAAGGTACTCAACGGATAGGACAGCGGATTGGGGAACGGTTTGCCTGCGGCAAAACAGATAAACGGATACGAGTCACGAATTACGAATAACCAATAACTCAAGGTGCAGTAATGGCTGGACAGGACGACCTTTTTCATCGCGCAATGAACGACGGGCACTCGGCGGCCTGGGACCAAAATTGGGGGGCGGCGGCGGAAGCCTACCAGCGCGCCCTGGCAGAGTTTCCTGATAATCCCAAAGCGTTGAATAGTTATGCCCTGGCGTTATACCAGCAGCAAAAATACGACGATGCGCTCAAGGTTTACCAGCGCGTCGCGCAGGTTTCGCCCGATGACCCGGTGGCGTTCGAAAAAATTGCCCAGTTGAACGAGCGGTTGGGCAACCTGAAGGACGCCGTGCAGGCGGCGGTCCAATCGGCGGAACTGTATCTCAAGGCGCGCGAGGTGGAAAAATCGATTGAAAACTGGCTGCGGGTGGTGCAATTGAACCCGGAGCACATCGCCGCCCGCTCACGGCTGGCGTTGATTCACGAGAAAACTGGGCAAACTCGCCAGGCGATTAGCGAATATATCGCGCTCGCCAGTATCCTCCAACACAGCGGCAATCCGCAAAAAGCGTTGGAAGTGGTGGGGTATGCCTTGAAACTGGATTCATCCAGCCAGGAGGCTGCCCAGGCTGCGGGCATGATTAAATCGGGGCGATTGCTCAATAAGCCGCTGCGTCCGCGCGGCGGAACAGGGCCGCTGCGCATGGCGGCGGTGAAGGAATTCGAGCATAAGGAAACCGTCCGCGAGAGTCCCGACCCGGTCACAGAAGCCTCGCAAAAAGCCCTGACGATGCTGGCCGAGGTGTTGTTCGACCTGTCGGATGACAGCGCGGAGGCCCAGGCGCGGCGCGGGCTGACGTCCATTATGAAAAATACCGGTCATCTCCCCTCCCAACAGGCCGAGCAGACCAAAATTCTGCTGCACCTGAGCCAGGCCATCGACGCCCAGACGCGCAACCAGGAAGCCAGCGCGGCAGACGAGATCGAGCGCGCCATCGAAAGCGGGTTTATCCACCCGGCAGCCTACTTCGACCTGGGATTCCTGCGCTCACAGACCAATCGCCAGGAAAGCGCGCTGCGGAATCTTCAGCAGTGTCTCAAGCACAGCGATTATGCGCTGGCGGGCCGGTTGTTGAGCGGGCAAATTTTATCCAGGACAAATCGCTACAAAGAAGCAGCCATCGAATACCTCCAGGCACTGAAAATCGCTGACGCCGAGGTTGTGCCGCCGGAGCAAGCTGATACCATCCGCCAGTTGTATGAGCCGCTCATCGAGACCCTGGCGCAAGACACCGACGCAAAGGCTTTTGTCAAATTGTGTGACAATGTCGAGCAAATGTTGATGCGCGTCAACTGGCGGCAGCATCTCATCAAATTGCGCGAGGAAATGTCCAAGCAGGCAGGCGGGCAAGCCTTGCCGCTGGCCGAAGTCATCATCCAGGCCCAGTCCAGCCAGGTTATCGGCGCCATGAACCAGATAAATGAACTGGCGCGCGCCAATCACCTGCGCTCGGCTATGGATGACGCCTTCCACGCGTTGATGTATGCCCCAACCTACCTGCCGCTGCACGTTCTGATTGGCGACCTGCTCATTCGCGAGGGACGCACCCAGGAGGCCATTGCCAAGTTTACGACAGTGGCAAATGCATATAGTATTCGCGGCGAAGCGGCGCAGGCCACCAACCTGCTCAAGCGCATCCTCCAGTTTTCCCCAATGGATATGGTCGCGCGCAACCGTCTCATCGAACAGTTGATTGCGCGCGGGCTGACCGACGAAGCCATCAGTGAGTACATGGACCTGGCCGACATCTATTATCGCCTGGCCGAACTCGATATGGCGCGCAAAACCTACACCATCGCCTTGCGCATTGCCCAGCAGCCCAGCGCTGACCGGAACTGGAGTGTGCGCATTTTGCAGCGCATGGCCGACATAGACATGCAGCGTCTCGACTGGCGGCAGGCCATCCGAGTCTACGAACAAATCCGAACCTTGCGCCCCGACGATGCCGTCATCCGAGAGAACATCATCGCGTTGAACCTGCGCCTGGCCCAGACCCAGCAGGCCCAGGCCGAACTGGATTCGTTCATCTCCTACCTTGAAAGCGCCGGGCATCTCAACGATTCCATCCCATTCCTGGAAAAACTGCTCGAAGAGCACGGCGATGTCATTATGCTGCGCCGCACTTTGGCCGAACAACTGTATCGCGCCGGGCGGCTCACCGATGCGGTCGCGCAATTGGACGCCGTTGGCGACCGCCTGATGGAGACCGGGGATAAGGAGGGCGTGGCTGAAATCATTCGCCAAATCCTGGCGATGAACCCGCCCAACGCCGAGGACTATCGCGGCCTGTTGGCGCAGTTGTAAGCGTCGGGGTCTCTCCAATTCCCGGCAGGGCTGGAACCATCGCTGCCGCTGCAACGCCCAATTCCGTCCGCCGCCACGCTCACGCTTTCGTTTTTGAGCCCGTTCCTTGTCACGCTGATCCCTATTGGCTTCTTATGCTCGCTCAAAGGACGGCAAGAGTTCATAAAATGCCGCCACGTTTAAGCCAGTAAAACTCTGAAATGCCGCCAAGTTCCGTTTGAGAATATGAAATGTGATCATCCTTCACCTGCCAGGTCAGCTTTTCGCAGAGTATACACAAAAACTATTTCCGGTAAAGTCTATTGTATTAAACTTTTGCCCTTTTGAGGAGGGCAGAAGTACCTTTTTGCAGTAGAATCAAAAGGTGAGAATGCTGTGGCTGGAAAAAGTAGAATCTCTGGTTTTACTGAACCTGACTGGGAAACAGCAACGCAGGTTTGCCAACTGGAATAGTTCCGTTTCCAGGTTAAAAAGCGCGAATACCAGGCAAAAAAATATCTCGCCCAATGCTCACGGATGGATTTTTTGGGGAAAAGAATGGGGCGTAAGCGACGCAGAACAACAGGTAACATCGGGTGGAATTCAGCAAAAGGACGTTTACGAGTTACCCAAATTTTATGATTGGATGAACTGCCGGGCAATTTTACGCCCTAAAGAAAAGCTCTCGGATATGCCTCTGTCTTCAGGGTAGTAATGGGATGTGTCTGCTGCCCATAGGCCTTTCACGGGCAGCTGAATTGGGGGAAGTCGTTCAAGAAACCCAGGCGTGCAAATTGGTTGGGCGTATTGATAACGACTGGCATGCATGCCAAGAAAATCTTCATCGGCGAGCAATGGATTGATTTTTTGCAGATAAGATTTAACTTCGTTAAGAAAATATTGATCGGGGCGCTGGAACTTTGGATGTTCCGCAGGCATGTAATAAGGAACATATACCAAATCTGTTTCCAACTGTCGCAAATTGGTGTATTCAACCAACCCAGGGATGTCTATGTTTGGGTCATTGATGTTCATCCAAAAATAAGGCGTAAGCCGCTTGCGAAGTTTTGCAATGACGCAAACAATCGCAATGTTATCAATACTACGATATGCAGCCAAAATGTTTTCAGGAAGGTCGGCCAATATTTTAGGCAAGTAAGGTAAAGGAATTGTGCTAATCACTTTGTCGAAGGACTCGAATCCATATCTGGTCTGAACGCCCTTAACGGTTTTATTCTCAATAATTACCTTTTCTATTGGGCGCGAGAGGTGAAATGTGCCGTTCCGTTTTGTTATATAGTCACGCATAGCGTGCATTACAGTATCGGAACCTCCATCAATATACCCTAATTTTTCTTGAAAGATATTGTAGCGAGAGCGCCCTACACGCCGGATACGGCTCCATGTCCAGGCAGCAGAAAGCGTTTCGGCATGATGATAAAATTTCAGTTCGAATAACTTGCGCCAGAGCGTATCAAAAGTTTTTTCCCCAATCCATCCTTTAATCCATCTGGTCGACTCTAGTTTATCAAGTTTTTCCCAATCGTTGCGTTTTGTGGAGACATAGACGTGCATGCCGTAGCGGATTTTTTCCAGCAGGCTTAATGCTGGAAATTGCAATAAAGCGATTGGGTTTCCCCACGGATGTATTTTGCCCTGATGATAATAGGCCATTTTTGTTTCGCGCCAATGCAGTTTCGATTCTAAACCCAGTTCTTTGAGAACATCAAATAAAGCAATATCAGACGCGCAGTGAAAGTGATAAAATCGCTCGATTTTTAAGCCGTCGAAATCAAACAAAGCAGCCATTCCTCCAATTCGGTCATCTGCCTCAAAAACGACAGGCAAATGACCGTCTTTGCTTAGCTGATACGCAACAGCCAGCCCCATTGGCCCTGCGCCCAAAACGGCAACCTTTTGTTGCTTTTGTATTTGTTCCATGGCTAGAATTCCAGTATGATTTTGCTATATACAGGATGGGTGAATGTTTGCTCAATTGCTGAATCAAGATCTGTAGGAACCACATCAAAAATAGCGGGCCAATTGATAACTTCAAATTCATCGCGAGCAACCAGGGCTTCTAATTGTTCAGCGGTAAAAGGCGGGTTAGCGTCAAAAATAGACCACATTCGCAAAAGAGAGTGAAAGGCTTTATACGGGATAGGAATAATAAGTGCGTTCGCTTTGGTTGCTTTTTTGATGCTGCGAATAATATCAACATAATAAATTTGCGCCAGCCCTGTAATATTGAAAACCTGGCCAGTGATTCTTTTTTCGACGCAACTAACGATGATGTTACAAAAATCACCCACATACATTGGCTGGCGAATATATTTTCCATCGCCAGGAATTGGAAAGACCGGAACCCGCTTCATAAATCGGGATAACCAGCCAAGGTGCTTGCGGTCGAACCAGCCAAACATCAGGGTCGGACGCAGAATGACGCTTTGTACGCCACTTTCAAGTACAATTTTTTCTTGCTCTCGCTTCGTATCTGAATAATAATCTTGGGCTGCCGATTCAACGACTGAAGAACTGACATGCACAAGATAGGGAACTTTGCAGCGCTTTATAACATCTAAAATAATTTTTGTTGAGGTAATGTTGTTGCGGATAAAAGGCTCAATGGTTCTGCCTCCAATTTGAGCCTGGAGCATAATAACTATATCCGCGCCTTCAAAGTGCTGTTCCCACGCTCCTGGCTCAGCAACATCCGCATATTCCGCAACAATATCTGGGTGTAGTTTGCGAAGGATATTCAGGTTTTTTTGATGTTTGTCGAGAACAACTAAATTTCTGTACCCACGATTTTTCAGGTGGATAATTAAATTTTGTCCTACCAGCCCGGCTCCGCCAGGCAAGATGATTTTTGCATTGCTATTCAAGGTTACTGTTCCTTTTCTTTATTCAATGTATTTTTTGAGCGATAACGAGAAACTGTTTTCCGAAAAAGTGCCAAATCCAGGGCAACTGTAGATATACCTTCAAAAGAATGAGGGGCGGAGCATGCCCAGTTGACATGGAATAGGGCAAAAAGCGAGGCAATTTCGTTATTATTTCAAATCCTTGCAGAGCCAGGGCTTCAGAGATGGATTGTTCTGTGAGCGGGATGAAGTGGTCCCAAAAGTCCCAATAAGCCCCATTGATGTATTTAATATTTGGTCCCATCAGAATTATCCGGCCGCCATTACGCAAGCAACGATTTGCTTCAGATATAGTTCGTTCAATATGGGATTTATCGGGTAGATGTTCGAAAAAATTGCTGCTGAAAACAACATCCAGCGAGTCATTGGGCAGTTTCCAGGCGTTTGAGCAATCTTGTTGTAAAAAAACCACCCCTGGAGAGAGCTGGCTTCCGCTATCTGGGTTTAGGTCCATGGCGTATTTTTCTGACGCATGGATGTTATTGATAAATTCTCCCCACCCAGAGCCCAGGTCCAATACGGAAGAATTGGAAGAAATAAACCGGCTAAAATACTCTGCGCACAAGATTTTCCATACTTGCTGCCTGTATTGTTTGACATGTGAAAACCGGATAAGGTATTCTTTTTGTAAGGTTTGCGATTTTTGTGACACGTTAAAACTTTATGGACAACTCAAATAAACATTGGATAAATAGTGGTATAGCCGAATCGGTCGAGGAAGGAACTTGGGAAGGTTGTAGTTTGCAGGAAGTGTTCGAACTCGCCCGCCAAAGCAGGT
>DAOTZM010000014.1:0-13659 GCA_034434035.1 Anaerolineales bacterium | reverse complement strand
GTAGGAATATAAAGACGGGTAATGATTTTCTATTTCGTCTTCTGGAAGCCGGGTATCTAGTAGGAAGAGTTGGGGTTCGAGCCGCGGCCAGCCATTCTCGTCGGAGCTGACTTCATTAATCCTCGATATGAATCGCCAAGTGAACGTCCCGAAGGTTTTCGGGGCGCAATTCGAGAAATTTTCGGAAGCCTTCGGGACGGTTTGAAACCAGGCGCGGGGCTTCCCCGCAAACGGCGCGGGGCTTTGGCGTTCACCCGCCGTTCGGCTATAATAAAAACCACCCGCCAAAAGGAGGCTGGCATTGGACTCCCGCTTTCAAGAACTTTTACTCCTGTACGCCCAGGCTGACACCAAACCAGTCCAGGAAGAACTCGAAACCACCCTGTGGGCCGAATTTGGCACAACCAGGGCCGTGTTCGTCATGGACATGTCCGGCTTCTCGCTCCTGACGCAAAAATACGGCATTGTTCACTACCTTTCGATGGTCCTGCGCATGCAACTGACCTCCCAACCCATCATCGAAAGCCTGGGCGGGCAGGTGGTCAAATTCGAGGCCGATAACTGCTTCGCCTTGTTCGAGAGCGTCCTGCCGGCCGTCAAGACCGCCATCCGCCTGAATACCGCCTTCGACGCCATCAACCGCTTCACCGAAGACGCCTTCGACATCCGGGTCGCCATCGGCATCGATTACGGCGGCGTCCTGCTCACCGGCGGGCCGGATTACTTCGGCGACGTGGTCAACTCGGCCAGCAAACTCGGCGAAGACGTGGCCGGGCCGGGCGAAATCCTGGTGACAGAACGCGCCTTTCGGGAAATCCCGCCCGAATCGGGCTATACCGGCAAAATCATTACGCCGGCCCTGGGCGGGGCGCGCATCAAAGCCTACAGCCTGGAATACTCCCGGCAAACGCCCTGATTTGGGGAAATGATGACATTTTCCACGCTGATTCGGCGCTGGCAAACCGAGCCTTTAACCGCCCCCCACATCGCCGCCTGGAGCATCCTCCCCGCACGCCTCGCTGAGATTCGCGAACTACCGGCAGATTTACCCCGCGAGGTTGCCGCTGCGCTGCGTGAGCATGGAATCCGCTCCCTGTACAGTCACCAGGCCGAAGCGTGGGCCGCTGCGCGCCGGGGCGAGAATCTCGTTATCGCCACCGGAACCGCCTCCGGCAAGACCCTGTGCTACAACCTGCCGGTGCTGGCCGCCATTGCAGAAAACCCGAACGCCCGCGCCCTCTACCTGTTCCCCACCAAAGCCCTGGCGCAAGATCAGTTATCCGTCATCCGTCATCAGTTTTCAGTTTCAGCGGCCATTTATGACGGGGACACGCCAAAAGCCAACCGGTCGCTGGTTCGCAAAAACGCCCGGATTGTGCTGAGCAATCCCGATATGCTGCACACCGGCATCCTGCCGCATCACACCAACTGGGCCGAATTTTTCCGCAATTTGCGCTACGTGGTCATCGACGAACTGCACACCTATCGCGGCGTGTTTGGTTCGCATGTTGCCAATGTCATCCGGCGGCTCAAACGGGTGGCGGCCTTTTACGGCGCGCAGCCGCAATTCATTCTCACCTCCGCCACCATTGCCAACCCGGACGAACTGGCCGAAAAACTGATGGAAGAACCTGTCACGCTCATCGAGCGCGACGGTTCGGCGCGCGGCGAGCGGCATTTCATCGTGTACAACCCGCCGGTCATCGACGAATCCATCGGCCTGCGCAAAAGCGCCACGCAGGAGGCCGTCCGCCTGGCAGGCGATTTGCTCGAAACGGGAACCCAATCGGTGGTCTTTGCCCGCTCACGGCGGAGTGTCGAGATTTTATTGAGTTATATTCAGCCCTCACCCCCATCCCATCTCCCGGCGGGAGAGGGGCGCATCCGCGGCTACCGCTCCGGCTACCTGCCCTCGCAGCGGCGCGAGATTGAAAAGGGACTGCGCGACGGGTCGGTGGGACTCGTCGTCGCCACCAACGCCCTCGAACTGGGAATCGACATCGGCGGGCTGGGGGCGGCCCTGCTGGTGGGGTATCCCGGCTCGATTGCCAGCGTCCGGCAGCAGGCCGGCCGCGCCGGGCGGGGAGACGCTCCCGCCGCCGCCATGCTCATCGCCACCGCCAACCCGCTCGACCAGTTCCTCGCCCACCATCCCGAATACCTGCTCGAACGCTCTCCCGAACAGGGGCTGGTCAACCCCGACCACCTGCTCATCCTGCTCAACCACATCCGCTGCGCGTTGTTCGAACTGCCCTTCCAGCCTGGCGAGGGCTTCGGGCGCGTGCCGCCCGAGCTGGTCAGCGAATACCTGGGCGTTTTGGCCGGGAGCGGCGAAGCCCACCAGAACCGGGAAAAAACCTACTGGATGGCCGATGCCTACCCGGCGGCAGGCGTTTCGCTGCGCTCGGCCTCGCCCGAAAACGTGATTTTGCATGTCGAGGGTGATGTTTCGACGACACTCAACAACCGGCCTTTTGTGATTGGCGAAGTGGACATCGAATCCGCGCCCTGGATGGTGCATCCGCGCGCCGTGTACCTGCACGAGGGCCAGCAGTATTTCGTGCAAGATTTGAACCTGGCCGAGGGCCGCGCCGCGCTCATCCCGGTCGCGCTCGATTATTTCACCGAGCCGCTGCGCGAAACCAGCGTGGAGGTGCTTTCGGCGGCGGCCCAGACTGCGCAAAAAGCCTGGGGCGAGGTCCAGGTGACGACCCAGGTCACTGGTTTTCGTAAAAAAGCCTGGGTTGGCGGGGAGAATCTCGGCCAGGAACCGCTCGACCTGCCGCCGACCGAAATGCAGACCACCGCTTACTGGCTGTCTATCTCAGACGACATCGTGGACTCTCTCAGCCGCGACGGCCTGTGGACGAATGTCCCCAACGACTACGGCCCGCAATGGCCCAAAATCCGCGAGCGGGCGCGCGCCAGGGATGGATTCCGATGCCAGGTGTGCGGACGCCCCGAAACTACGCGCCAGCACGATGTCCACCACAAAATCCCGTTTCGGATGTTCATACGTTCCCAGGCCCGGACTCCAAAATCTCCCGATTTTGGGGTAAATCCAACGTCGGGAGACGTTGGACTCCGGAGCGATTTGGGGAGCCATCCAACGTCGGGAGACGTTGGACTCCAGAGCGGTTTTGGAGTCCAGAACGATTGGGGAATCCAACACGCCAGGGAACAGGCCAACCGGCTCGATAACCTGGTGACGCTCTGCCCGGAGTGTCACAAAAAAGCCGAGGCCAATGTCCGCGTGCGCAGCGGGCTGGCCGGGCTGGGCTGCGTCCTCTCGAACCTGGCCCCGCTCTTCCTGATGTGTGACAACGGCGACCTGGGCCTGCACATCGAGCCGCAAGAGTCGGCCTCCTTCCCCCAGCCCTCGGTGGTGTTGTACGACCAGGTCCCGGCGGGAATTGGCTTTAGCGAGAAGTTGTTCGAGATGCACGAGGAACTGCTGCGGCGCGCGCTCGAACTGGTCAGAGCGTGTCCGTGCGAAGACGGCTGCCCCTCCTGCGTCGGCCCCGCCGGGGAGAATGGCATGGGAGGGAAAATGGAGACAATCGCGGTATTGAAGGAATTGACCCGCGGTTAAGTATTCCACCCCTCCCGCTAACAGAGGGTCAATAGCGGCAGGAGCAAAAAAGACTTTATTGGTAATGGGTCAACGCCATTTTTGGGACGCGGACAAGAGCCGAATACGCGGAGAAAAATCTTAAAATCCGCTCTTGTTCGTTCTCGTCCGCGTCCAAGTTTTTATTGCCGATAATGTCTAAAACAAAAACCGGTGCTGCCGGTTGATTTTTCCTGCAAGTTGGTATAGAGTATTGGTAAGGAGGGTTCTCTTTTTCGCTTGTGTCGTTCACTTCAAACCTTAAGGAGGTCTGGATATGACACGAAATATCGGGCTATGGATTGACCACAAGCAGGCATACATCATCGAGTACGACGAGAAAAGAATGCAGGTCATCCCATCCAATCTCGAACCGCGCGTTCATTCAGGAGGGACGCGCATCGGCGGCATGTATAACCAGGGACTGGACTCAGAACTGGGATATAACGACCGCTACCAGCATCAATTGCATGAGTTTTACGAAAAAGTCATCAGCGCTGTCAGGGAGGCAGAACACCTGTTTGTGATGGGGCCGGGCGAAGCAAAGCATGAGTTCGAAAAAGCCCTTCACAAACACAAAGACCTGCGTGGACGGCTGATAAAAAGTGAACCGGCTGACAAGATGACCAAGAATCAAATGACCGCCCGCGTGCGTCAGTTTTTCACCCGCGAATTGACCGTCTGAAACCGCCAGGTTTTGGATAAAAATCATCCCGCCCTTCCAGTCAGGGCGGGATGATTTTTTGGATGAGCGAGCGTTCTCCAGCAGGAGGAGGCCCACGTTAAGGGGAAGGGGTCGAACGCAGGGTAGCGAGCACCGCTTCGGCATCCTCGATACACTGCTCTTGTTGCTCCTCGAACGCCACCTGGAAGCCGGTGACGATTTTCCGGTCGCCGCCCACATAAGCGGCAAATTCAAGGTTCCCATCGCGCGTGATGGTATGCACATCGAAATTCGCCCCGCCAATTACCCGGAATTCATGCTCCACCCGTAAACCGGCAGGCAGGCCGCGCCCGCTCCAGGGCTGGAGGAGGCAGTAGGGAATCTGGCGATGCGCCAGCACGGTGACGCCAAAATTGTCTTCGGTGAGCGCCCAAGTTTGGGGGTCATAATCCACCCGGAACAGGAGGCCCGGTTCAGAATCTGCCGGGTAGGTTGGTTGGCTTGTCCAGGCCATGCGCGAGGGCGCAAAGGCGCGCGCGGTGGGCAATTCCAACAGCGGCAGGAGCGTCTCGGTCGGCGTCGGGCCGGGCGGGGTGGCGGTATTGCGCGGGCTGGGGGTTAATTCGAGCGGACGAGTGGCAGTCGCCTGAATGCGCAGCGCCGTCGGCGTGATAGGCGGCAGGGAGGCAGCGGCCTGCTCCACCACTTGTGAACGAATCGGGAGAATTTCAGGCGTAATCGTCACCAGACCGGGGATAGACGGCTGTTCTGCCGGCGCAGCAGCACAGGCAGAAAGCAAGGAGACCAGGACGAAAAGAGCAAGTTTTTTCATAAAAGAACCGTCACGTTCTCGTGGTGACAGGTTATCGTACCCAACCCGCGCAGCAGGCATTTTCGGCAATTTTTTCGATGCGCTGCGCGGCAACTTCGTACCGCCACACGGCGATTTTATCACCATCTCGCGCGGTAAAAACCAGGAACGCGCCATCGGGAGACCAGACGGGGGCAGTCATCAGTGAAAAGTAATCAGTAATCAGTACTTGCGTAGTCAGGTCGTAGATAGACAGATTGGCGGAGGAGGCATCCGCCGGGTCGTTTCGACCGACGAAGGCTATTTTCATCCCGTCGGGCGACCAGACCGGTGGGAATCCGCGCCCCGCGTCCGTAATCGCCGCCAAAAAGGGATTGCCGCCATCTGAATTCATCATCCACAACTCCCCGGCGGGAAACGGTTCCTGAGAATCGGGCATTTTGATATAGGCGATTTTGCTTCCATCGGGTGAAAACTGCGCCAGGGCGGTGATGTGATTCGGCTCAAGGAGAAATTGCGATGCGTTTTTGGCGTTTTCCGCGCCCAGCCAGGTCTCCGACCCAAACCCAATTCCGTTGGAGAGTGAGTACAACACCTGCCCGCCGTTAGGTGATACCGCTATATCATAGACGAAGGCCGCCACGGGAAGTTCCGTCGCCCGCAGCGTCTCCACATCCACCCGAATCACCTGTGGGAACGAGAGCATACCAATTTTGAGATAGACCGAGCCGCCATCAGGATGCCAGGCCAGCAGGCGGTTATCGAGCGTCTGGTCGTCGATAGCCAGGCGGATGCGCCCGCTGGCGCTGTCGAACAACCCCACCCTCGGCCCGGAGGGACAATCCCATTCGACCGCAATCCAGCGTCCACGCGGGGCCGGGCGAATGGCGTAAAGCGCGCAATCGGAGGGCGCGGGCAGGCGAAACGACCGGTCATCGAACACCAGGGAAGACGCGGCGAGCGAATAATAAAAAAAACCAGGGGTATAGGGCGCGTTTGAGTTGGCAGAGGGGGACAGGCAGGCAGGTATCAGGATGCAGTATCCAGTAATCAGTAACCAGTGACCAGTTTTCAGTAACCAGTGACCAGTTTTCAGTAACCGGTGACCAGTTTTCAGCAACCAGTTATCAGTGAGCAGCGAGCCAGAACGAGACTTTTTTACGGGGCGAAGGGCTGGGGTAGGAAGCATGAAGGGATTATAATTCCTCCTGGCTGCTCTTTTCATCAATCCAAAATCACAAATCGAGAATCGAAAATCCCATGACCACTTTAATCCACCAGCGCGTCGAACTGGCCCGCGAGGGCAAAAATCCCACCGTTTTGGCCCGCATGGAATCGGGCTGGGCGGTCATCGGCGATGTGCAAATTCTCAACGGCTGCTGCCTGCTGCTGCCCGACCCGGTCGTCGCCACCCTGAATGACCTGGGCTTGCGCCAGCGGGAAATTTTCCTGCGCGATATGACCATTCTCGGCGACGCCATCCTCGAAGTCACCGGCGCGGCGCGCATCAACTACGAGATTTTGGGCAACTCAGAACCCGCCCTGCACGCCCATGTTGTTCCGCGTTACCAGGCCGAGCCGGAGAACCTGCGCGCCGGCCCGGTCTGGTTCTATGATTTCAGCAAAGCCCCGCGCCTGAACCTGGAATCACCTTCGCACCAGGCGCTGAAGGCCAAGCTCGAGGCGGCGTTGAAGGCAAGGCTGAAAAGTTATTCCGCGAAATTGCGCTAATCTGCGCGAAAAGACAACTTCGTGTCAATTTACGACGATTAGTGGATAAGAATGGGGAAACATGAATCGTAAACTCCGCAATCTCACCCTGTTTGGCCTGGGCAGTTTCCTGGTCATTTTCCTGCTGGCCTTTGGCGTTGCCCTGCCCTATGGCCGCGCCTACGGCCTGGTGCATCCGGCCCGAGCGCCCATCGACCGCGCGCCCGCCGGCCTGGGCCTGCTCTACGAAGACATCCAACTGACCACATCCGACGGGCTGACCCTGACCGCCTGGTACATCCCGCCGCGCAATGGGGTCGTGGTTATTTGCGTGCATGGACTGGGCGGCAACCGCGCGCAATTCCTGGAGGAAGCCGCGTTCCTCTATGGCAAGAAATATGGCGTCTTGCTGCTCGATTTGCGCAATCACGGTCAAAGCGAGGGGGATGTGACCACCCTCGGCCTGTACGAGACCAAAGACATTGCCGCCGCTGTCACATTTATCCGCCAGCGGGAGGGAGCGGACGCGGCTGTGGCCGCCTTCGGGCATTCGATGGGCGCGGCGACTGTCCTGATGGCTGCCGCCCAACTCCCGGAGATTGAGGCCGTTATCGCCGCCAGTCCCTTTACCAGCGTGGAAGACAACGTCAGCGAAGGTATCCGCTCCCTGACCGGGCTGAACCCGCGCTTGTTTGCCCCGCTGGTTCTCTTTTTCGGGCAGCGGGAGGCCGGGGTCGACATCTCCGCCGTCCGCCCGGTGGATGTCATCGGGAGTATCAGCCCCCGGCCGGTGCTGCTCATTCACGGGGCGAAGGATGAAACGCTTCCGGTGCGGAATAGTTATCAGTTGTACGAGGCGGCCCGTGACCCGAAAGAGTTGGTCGTGTACGAGGGCGTGGGTCATGGCGGGTTCGTCTTCCAGGAGCCAAAACAATATCCCAAAACCGTGCTAAACTTTTTGGAGAAATATTTGCTGCCCTGAGACCCAAACTCTAATCATATTCATATAACTTCCCTTCTCCCTTTTTTGGTAAAATCAAAACAGACCGTTCTTGTCGAATTGGTCAAGGAGACTTTATGGCTGGTATGGAACGCTTTACCCAACGCGCTCGCAGGGTTTTAAGCCTGGCACATGCCGAGGCGGAACGCGCTCATCATCCGTTGATTGGGACCGAGCATTTATTAATTGGCTTGATTGAAGAAGAAGGCGGCGTGGCCGGACGAGTCCTGCGCGAAATGGGATTCGAGCCGGAGCGCGTGCGCGAAATCGTCTTCCGGCTGACCGGGGAGGGCAAAAACCCGCCCGGCGAGAAAATCGAACTCTCCAACGACACCCAACAGGTGCTGGAATACGCGGTGGACGAAGCCCGCCGCATGGGACATCACTACATCGGAACGGAACACCTCCTGCTTGGCCTGGTGCGCGCCGAAGGGACGGCCATGGAAGCCCTGCGCCGCCTGGGCGCGACTCCCGATGAAATCCGCCGCCAGACCCGGCGCGTGTTGCAGGAATCGTCCTCGCCCAACCTGCCCGCCGCGCCTGCCGGGCGTGAAGCCGCCAGACCGGGCGCGCCGCAGGGCGGGCAGCAGGGCGCGAAAACCCCGCTGGTCGACCAACTTGCCAGCGACCTGACCAGCAAAGCCGAACAGGGCAAACTCGACCCGGTGATTGGCCGCCAGATGGAAATCGAGCGCGTCATCCAGATTTTGGCGCGCCGCACCAAGAACAATCCGGCCCTGATTGGCGAGCCGGGCGTGGGCAAGACTGCGATTGTGGAAGGCCTGGCCCAGCGCATTGTGGATGGCGATGTGCCGGCCCCGCTGATGAACAAGCGCGTGCTGCAACTGGATGTCGGCTCGCTGGTGGCCGGGACGATGTATCGCGGCCAGTTCGAGGAACGCCTGAAGCGCGTCATTGACGAGTTGAAGCAGGCCGGTTCCATTCTGTTCATTGACGAAGTCCACATGCTGGTGGGGGCCGGGGCTGCCGGTTCGAGCGTCGATGCGGCCAATATCCTGAAACCCGCCCTTTCGCGCGGCGAATTGCAGGTGATTGGAGCGACCACCCTCGATGAGTATCGCAAGCACATCGAGTCGGATGCGGCTCTGGAGCGGCGATTCCAGCAGGTGCAGGTGGATGAACCCTCCGAAGAAGAGACCATCGCCATCCTGAAAGGGATTCGCAGCGCTTACGAGGAACATCACAAACTGGTGATTTCCGATGAGGCCCTCGAGGCCGCCGCTCGCCTTTCGAGCCGCTATGTTACCGAACGTTTCCTGCCCGACAAAGCCATCGACCTGATTGACGAATCGGCCTCGCGGGTGCGCATGTATAAATCCCCGGCGGCCAAACAGGCCAAAGACCTGTTCACCCAGTTGCGCGAAGCGCGCCAAAGCCGCTCCCTGGCCCAGGAGGAAGGCAACCCTGAGGAAGTGCGCTCGTGGCAGGTGCGCGAAATGTCCATCGAAAACCAGTTGGAGCGGTTGCGCACCGGTTGGGACCGCGCCAATAGCCCGGTGGTGACGGCCGAAGACATTGCCGAAGTGATTTCGATGTGGACCGGCGTTCCGCTGATGCAAATTGCCGAAGAAGAATCGGAACGCCTGCTGCGGATGGAAGAAGAATTGCAGAAGGCCATCATCGGCCAGGAACAAGCCATCGAAGCCATTTCACGCGCCGTGCGCCGCGCCCGGGCTGGCCTTAAAGACCCGCGCCGCCCCATCGGCTCGTTCATTTTCCTGGGACCGACCGGAGTCGGCAAGACCGAATTGACCAAAGCCCTGGCCAAGTTCATGTTCGGGGCAGAAGATGCAGCGCTGCAGCTCGATATGTCCGAATTCATGGAACGGCACACCGCCAGCCGCCTGGTGGGCGCGCCTCCCGGCTATGTCGGCTACGAAGATGCCGGTCAGCTCACCGAGGCCCTGCGCCGCCGCCCGTACTCGATTGTCGTGTTCGACGAAATCGAAAAGGCGCACCCCGAAGTCCATAATATGCTGCTGCAAATCATGGAAGAAGGCCACCTTTCGGACGCCAAAGGCCGCAAGGTCGATTTTCGCAACGCGATGATCGTGATGACCTCCAACGTCGGCGCGGATATGATTAAGAAACAGGCCGCGCTCGGTTTTGCGCTGAAACGGGATGAAGCCACCGAAGAACGCCTGGGCTACGAGGACATGCGCAAGAAACTGACCGAGACGCTCAAACGCGCCTTCCGGCCTGAGTTCATCAACCGCCTCGACAGCGTGATTGTGTTCCGCGCCCTGAACAAGGAAGACATCCAGAAAATCGTCAAACTCGAACTGGACAAAGTCGCCGCGCGCCTGACCGCGCACAACATCACGCTCACCGCCACGCCCGAAGCGTTGGCCTCGCTCGGCGCGGAAGGCTTCGACCCCGAAATGGGCGCCCGCCCGCTGCGCCGTATCATCCAGCAGAAGGTGGAAGATAAACTTTCCGACCATCTGCTCTCTGGCGAGTTCAAGGACGGCGATTCCATCCAGGTCGAACTGGCGGCGGACGATGAAATCGTCCTGACCCGCCTCGCAGTGGTCGAGCCAGAATCCGAGCCGGAACCTGCGGCGTAGGTTATACGAGGACGGCGTGAAAACGACGTATCACAAAGAGACGGATATGCTTTACATTAAACTCGTCGAGGGTGCAAGCGTTGAATCCGAGGAAATTTCTCCGGGTGTGGTTTTGGATTTCGACGAGAATAACAGGGTCATCGGAATTGAGCTGGAGGATGCCAGCCAATTCGTTGACCTATCCCGACTTGAAATATCGGCCTTGCCCCTGGCAAGTTTGGTGATGCGTGAGAGAGTTTCGACAGCAGCATAAAAAGTTATGAAGTGCTGCAAGGAGCAGTTATGGTTTCTCCTGCTGTGACAACCGTCGTAAAAATGCTGGAATCCCTGCCAGAAGAGACACAGGGCCGGGCCGTCGAGCATTTGCGCGAATGGCTGGCAGAATTGGAAGACGAAAGCGCCTGGGATGACTCGTTTGACCGAACGCAGCGTAAATTGTACGAAACCGCCCGCCAGGCGCGCAAACAAATTGCCGAAGGCAAAGCCAGCCCAATGGATTTCAATCGCTTATGAATTCCCAGACCCTGCCGTCATTCTGGGAAAGTTATGAGCGGCTGGATGAATCTATTCGCAAGCGTGTCCGCAAAGCGTTCATGTTGTGGAGCGAAAACCCTTTTCATCCGTCGTTGCATTTCAAGTGTATCAATTCAGGCGAGAATATCTGGTCTGTGAGAATATCGCTTGGTTATCGCGCGTTGGGTGTTATGGATGGGGATACCGTCACATGGCTCTGGGCAGGCAGTCACGAAGAGTACGAACGATATTTTGGTTAACAGATGGGGTGGGCGCTGAACCCACCCCTGATTTTTTTCTACAGGAGAATTTTATGAGTACCCAAACCGCAATCCTGGCCGGCGGCTGTTTCTGGTGTCTCGAAGCGGTCTTCGATGCCCTGAAAGGCGTCGAATCGGTCGAATCCGGCTATTCCGGCGGACATGTTCCCAACCCGACCTACAAACAGGTGTGCAGTGACATGACCGGTCACGCCGAAGTGGTGCGCGTGACCTTCGACCCGACCATCATCACCTACCGCGACCTGCTGAAGGTCTTCTTCGCCATCCACGACCCGACCACGCTCAACCGGCAGGGCAACGACATCGGCGCGTCTTATCGCTCGGCGATTTTTTACCTGGACGATGAGCAGAAACGCGCGGCGGAGGAAGTCATCGCCGAACTGACAGCGGCCCAACTCTGGCCGAATCCCATCGTGACTGAAGTGACCCCGTTCGATACATTTTACATTGCGGAAGACTATCACCAGGAATACTTCGCCAACAATCCTTTTCAGCCCTACTGCATGGCGGTCGTGGCCCCGAAGGTGACGAAGTTCAGGAAGCAGTTCGTGGAAATGCTAAAGAAGTTAAATTGAAACGGTCATCTCACAAAAACATCACACCCTGTCATATATTCAACCACGTCCGTTACATTTGTCACATACAGATAATTACATCCTTCACATTTCATAAACCCGCATAATGCTTACAATATCAGTAAAGGTTGAGTTAAACTGTAAACGTTTCGTAGATAGGAACCCATGCTCAAAATCAACCGCCAGACCGATTATGCCGTGCGCGTCGTGCTTGCCCTTGCAAAAGAGGGCCAGGCGGCGCGCATTTCGTCGGCGGTCATTCAGCGCGAGATGCAAATTCCGAAGGCCTTCATGGCGCGGATTGTGGCGCAGTTGGCCCAGGCCGGGCTGGTGAACACCTTCCCTGGGCGCGATGGCGGCCTCAGCCTGCCCCGCCCGCCGGAGCAGATTACCCTGCTCCAGGTGGTGGAGGCTTTCGAGGGGCGGTTGCTGCTCTCGGACTGTTTGGAGGCCAAAGGCGAGGGCGATTGCCCCTTCACCGGGCGCTGCCCGGTCAGTTCGCGCTGGGGGCGCGTCCAGGCGGCCATGGCGCGCGAGATGGCCTCCATCCATTTTGCAGATTTAGCCGAGGAAGCCCGCCAGGGCCTCCCGGTATCATCCCTGTTCATTCTTCAACCCTAGTTTCACAAGGAGAAAATCGTTATGGACCCAATCACTCTTTCAAGGTGGCAATTCGGCCTGACGACCGTTTACCACTTCCTGTTCGTCCCGCTCACCCTCGGGCTGGGCTGGTTCGTGGCGTACATGCAGACGCGCTACTACCAGACCAAAGACGAGAACTACCGCAAGATGAGCAAGTTCTGGGGCAAACTGTTCCTGATTAACTTTGCCATCGGCGTAGTAACAGGCATCGTGCAGGAGTTCCAGTTTGGGATGAACTGGAGCGAATATAGCCGCTATGTGGGCGATATTTTCGGCGCGCCGCTGGCGATTGAGGCCCTGCTGGCCTTCTTCCTGGAAAGCACCTTCCTGGGCGTGTGGATTTTCGGCGAGAACAAAGTGCCCGCAAAAGTGCACCTGGCCTCCATCTGGCTGGCGGCGATTGGCTCGAACCTGTCGGCGCTGTGGATTTTGCTGGCCAATGGCTGGATGCAGCACCCGGTTGGGTACGTCATCAATGAAGTCACTGGCCGCGCCGAACTGGTCGATTTCTTCGCCCTGATTTCCAACCCCAAGGGCTGGGTCTTCTTCTGGCACACCATCGCCGCCGGGCTTGCGACTGCCTCCTTCCTGATGCTCGGCGTCAGCGCCTATCACATCCTGCGCAAGCAGCACCTCGAAATCTTCAAGCCATCGTTCCAGATGGCAGCGCTGGCCGGCGTGATTGCCAGCATCCTGGTCTTCCTCGGCGGTCACGAGCAGGGCGTGTTCATGTACAAAGAACAGCCGATGAAATTCGCCTCGGTCGAAGCCCACTGGGAAACCTCGGCCCCGGCTGATTTCTCCATCATCACCATCAGCGACTTGACCGGCAAAGCCGAAGTCTGGTCGTTCCGAACCAGCCAGATTGGCATTCCGGGCGTGCTCAGTTTCCTGGCCTGCAACAACTTTGAGTGCGAAGTGAAGGGCGTCAACAACCTGCAAGCCGAATACGAAGCCTTGTATGGCCCCGGCGACTACATCCCGCTGGTGGTTGTCACCTACTGGACCTTCCGCTTCATGATGACGATTGGCTTGATTATGATTGCGCTGGCGGCTTTCTTCTTGTGGACAACCCGCAAGGCGAATTACGAAAATGCCAAGTGGATGAAATACGTTCCCTGGGTGATTGCCCTGCCCTACATCGCCAACGCCAGCGGCTGGATTTTGACCGAAATGGGCCGCCAGCCCTGGATTGTGCAGGGCCTGCTCAAGGTGGAGGACGCCGTTTCGCCCAACCTGACTACGGTTGACCTGCTCATCTCGCT
>DAOTZM010000013.1:0-21461 GCA_034434035.1 Anaerolineales bacterium | reverse complement strand
ATGCCAACAGTCTATGGCGTCTTGCGCAGCCAAAAGATGGAGATTCGCCTCGATTGCCAGCTGGTGGACATTTCGCCCCGCCTGCTCTACTGCCTGGGGCCGTTTTCCGGGGACCTGGCTTCGGTGGAGATGGAACTCTATGAGGCCGAAAGCGGCGTCCTGCTTGCTTCCGGCTTGCTCGTTCCCGGCGAAATGGCGCTTGTTCCCGTCCCAACTTTTGCGCCTGTCCCTGCCGAGCAATTGCCTGGGCCAACCCAAACGCCGGTTTCATACCCCGGCGCAACGCCCCCGTCCTACCCGCCTTACCCATCCTATCCATAATCCTTCTATGTCCTGGATTCCAGATTCCCTGACCGTTCTCAGCGAGCAGTGGAACGGCCTCCTGCGCCTGCTGGCCCTGTTTGGCGTAGGGGGCTTGTTGACCTTTGGCCTGCTGCGGCGGATGCTCCAAGAGCATCTCGACACCACCGAGACCTTTTTGCTGGCACTGGCAGGCTGGCCGTTATGGTGGACAGTATCCGCATTCCTGGGTTTTTTCATCGCGCGCCGCCTGGAATTGGGGCCTGGCTGGGCGGTTTTTCTCCTCTCGATATTCGGTCTGTTCCTTATCTCCGGCTGGAAAAAAATCCCCGCGCCTTTTGGCAGGTTCTCCTGGCTGCCGCTTGCGTTTGGCCTGGCAGTCCTGGTCTCCCTGTTTACCCGCCTGGTTTTCCTGGCCGATGTGCTGCTCCCCTCTTATTTCGATGGCGCGCTGCACTACCAAATCAGCCAACACCTGCTTACCCACTTTGGTCAGTGGCCCTGGGAAACTGCCTCTCCGCTGGTCAACGGATACTATCACGTTGGGTTTCACCTGCTGACAGCCTCCGCCGCTTTCGTGACAAATCTCGAAGTCGGGCAGGTGATTCTCATCCTGGGGCAGGTGGCGCTGGCGGTGATGCCGTTCCCGGTCTTCCTGGCAGCCAGGCGGGAAACCGGTTCGACCCTGGCGGCGTTTTTCACGCTTATCCTGGCCGGGTGGGGCTGGAATATGCCTGCCCATGCCCTCAACTGGGGCAAATACCCGGCCCTGGCGGGGCTATTGGCTTTGCAATTTGCACTGGCGGCGGCGTTTACTGCTGCCCGCGTGGCGCATCCCCCCCGAAGAAAGGCTGCCCTGCTTGCGCTTTTCATCACGGCGACGGTTGTTTCGGGGCTGATGCATACCCGTTCACTGGTGGTGGTTTTTATCTTCGTCTTTGGCTATTTTGCATCAATGTTTTGGGAAACATTGCCAGGCAAGTTCAAATGGGCAGCCCTGGCTTTGTTTATCGTTGCGCTGGCGGGGTTGGTTATTTATATCGAATCGCGCAGTATCCTAAACCTGGCCTTCGACCCCTACCTGCGGGCCGGGCTGTGGATGACCCTGTTGGCGGCTGCGCTCAGTCCGTTTGCCTTGCGGCGTTTCGCGCGATTGGCGATGACCTGCCTGCTGGTCATGTTCCTGCTGTTGGTCAGCCTGTTGCTTCCATTGCCGGGCGAGCCGTTCCAAACCCCGCTCGACCGGCCGTTCGTCCAGATGATACTCTACCTGCCGCTGGCGCTCTTAGGCGGACTGGGGTTGGCCGGGCTGCGGGCCGAATCGTTTCGAGGGTGGCAGGTTGCCCTGGTAACGGTGGCAGTCTTCAGCGCGGTTTTCGTATCTATCGGACGGGAATATCCTTTTTCGGCATCCGCCTGCTGCATCCTGTTCAAAACCGACGATGCCGTCGCTTTCGAGTGGATGGAAGAAAATCTTCCTGACGATGCGCATCTCCTGATTGCCGGGAATACACTCAACGTTTTCGACATCCAAAACCCTGCCGGATTGCGCGGCGCGGATGGGGGCGTTTGGATTGCCCCGCTCACCGGGCGGCGCGTTTCGATGGAGCATTTGGGGCTCGATTTCAGCGCGGAAGAAACGTTCGACAGCCTGTGCCAGCGTGATATTACCCACATCTACATCGGGGGCGCGCCAGAACGGTTCAACGCGGCGGGTTTGCAGGCCCGGCCAGAGTGGTATGCGCAGCAACTGACCCTGCCAGGGGCGCAGGTTTTCAAGATACTCGGTTGTCCGTAGCGGGGATTCGAAAGGGCGATTATGGCCGCGCCGGGCGCAAGGCGGGAAGTATCGCTTCGCGCACATTGGGGAAAAACAGGGGAGGCAATTTGATAGGAAGGAACTTCGTCCCTGAACCAACCTGGTCAATCGGAAGGTAATACAAGGTTGTTTCGCTTTCCGCGCCCTCGCGCATGTCCTGGAAGACGACCAGGATGTGGCTTCCATCCGGGCTAAAGCGCGCATCACGATAACAGCAGGTGTTTTCGACCGGGTTGATTAAGTTGGATTCGCCGGTGGTCATGTTATACAGGTACAGGTCGCCATAACCGGCGTTACGCACGAACGTATTAACCAGGAAGAGGTCCCTGCCGTTCCAGTCATACGCCGGAATGACCGGGGAGGTTTCGTAACTTTCAGGTATAAAATTTTTGTTGGGAAATTCTTCCAGGATGAGCGGTTTGGCATCTTTGCAGCGGCTGACATCGATAATCCGCACCAGGTCTGCGAAACGTTGCCCGCGAATGTCCTGGTGCATGATTGCCAGTTTCCTGCTGTCGGCAGACCAGATTGCAAACTTGGCGGAAACAGAAGAATAATCCTGGCAGGTATTGGGCAGGGTTTGCAGGTCGAAGGGATTCTTGGCCCGGGCAAGCGCTTCGCGGTCGTTAGGGATGACGATGACGCGTCGTTCGATGGTCACGGCGGCCCATTTCCCGTCGGGAGAAACGCGGAAGCCGGTGAAATTTGAACCTTCGAGACAAACCAGGTTGGTGATGGCAAAGGTATTTACATCAACGGTCTTGATGCATTTGCCTTCCCCGTAAGAAATTTCGCTGCCGCCCGGAAGCCACTGCACGTCGAACTTGGGCTGGTCGCTGTTCGTCACCTGCACCAGGCCGCTTCCGTTCATTTCCATGACCCAGATGTCTTTATTGGTGATGAGGGCAATTTTATCGGCCCCGCCAATGCCAGGGACAGGGGTGGCGGCAGGCGTGAAGGTCTCTGTGGGCGGCGGAAGGATGGGGGAGGGCGTCAGGCTCGCCGTTTCAGTGGGCAATGGCGGGGCGAGGGCAATACTGGTTCGGGAAGGCGCGACAGCGGCCGCCGGCGTTGGGGAGGATGTTGCGCGGCTGCCGAAAATTTGCCAGCCTGCCAGGGACAGGATTGCTGCCAGCAGGAGCAGCAAGCCAGCCAGCCAGGGACGCGCGATGGTGAATCCCTTTTCGGGAGATGGATTGTATGATGTAACACGCCTGGTAACGGGAATTGTATATTCCGGGTCTTGCGGAACGCCATCCGGGAAGAGTTTGGCGAGGTCGGCTATCATTGCTGAAGCGCTGGCATAGCGCAAGGCGCGGTTTTTCGCCATCGCTTTTTCCAGTACGTTTTCGATTCCGGCCGGCAAGTTGGGGTTGATGTCGAGAATGTGTGGGATTGGCTCGCTGGTATGCTTGACAACCATGGCAAGCGGCGTGGTGGCCTCATAGGGCAGTTTGCCGCTCAACATTTCAAATAAAATGATGCCCAGGGAATAGATGTCACTGCGCCCATCAACAGCTTCCCCCATGGCCTGCTCAGGACTCATATAAGAAGGAGTACCAATAATACCCGACGAGGTCAACTTGGTTTGCCCCGAAGCCAGTTTGGCAATCCCAAAATCGGAAATAAAGGCATTGCCATCGTCATCGAACAGGATGTTGCCCGGTTTCAGGTCGCGGTGGATGACCCCCCTGGCGTGGGCGTAATCGAGCGCGCCAGCAATGCGCTGGATGATGCGAATCGATTCTCCCAGGGGCAGTGCAGCCGTCATGCGGTCCGAGAGCGAGCCGCCCGTCATATAGCGCATGACGTAAAACATCTGATCATTGTCCTTGCCAACATCATGCACCGGCACAATGGCCGGGTGTTCGAGCTTGGCAATGATTTTGGTCTCGCGCTCGAAGCGTTCGCGCACCTGGGCGTCATCGAGCAGGTCACGTTTGAGGAGTTTGAGCGCCACTTCGCGCTCGAAAAGCGGGTCATGAGCAAGATAAACCGTAGCCATTCCCCCACGGCCCAGTTCTTTTCTGATTTCGTACCGGCTGAATTTCTCTGCTTGCATAGCGTCAAGTATAACGATTGAAATGTCGGTGAAAAGTGCATTTTTATTGCAGAATGTTTTTGGCTGTTCCCGCCTGGCGAGGAGACCAGACACCCCGCATCTTCGAATTTCTTAACATTTTACCACTGCGCGGCGCGCGGCTGGGCTGCTGTTCAAAAACCGAAACGAAAAAGTGTTGAATTGCACAAAACCTGCTTTTATGGTAGATTATTAGAAATTTTGTCCGTCTTATGTGGAGGCTCTGCATGATGAACGCTGCCAAGGTCCCAGATATTATCGTAAGCCGGTTACCGGTGTACCTGCGCGCGCTGCAACGGCTGGCCGATGCCGGGCTGACTACCACTTCTTCACAGGAGTTGGGAGAAAAGGTCGGGATATCCGCGGCGCAAATCCGCAAAGACCTGTCGCAATTCGGCGAGTTTGGCAAACAAGGCACGGGCTATTACATCCCATACCTGATGGAACGCCTGAGTAAAATCCTGAAGGTCGAGCAGGTTTGGGATTTAGCGGTGATTGGCATGGGCGAAATTGGTCATGCGGTGGTGCGTTACCAGGGATTTGGCAATCGCGGCTTTCGCGTGGCAATGTGTTTCGATAACGACCAGGACAAGGTGGGCAAGCAGGTCTGCGCGGACGTCCCGAATTGTTCATTTGTCATTCGAGATGCCAGGAATATGGTTCATGATATTCGGGAGGCAAACATCAAGCTTGCCATGCTTTGTACTCCGGCGTCGGTGGCGCAGGATATGGCTGATAAATTGGTGGAAGCGGGCGTTCGCGGCATCCTGAATTATGCGCCCTTGCGCCTGCTTGCGCCTGCCGGGGTAAAAGTCCAGCACATCGACCCGGCAATTTACCTGCAACGGATGACGTATTACATCGAACCGTAAGGTTTCCTTTTTTTGGCGCATCTCCCCCGTTTTCTAAAACCTGGAAAATGGGGGAGATGTTGTCCTGCCAGCCTGGAAAAAAACACCCCTCTTGTCAAACATTGGGAGACTTTCGACTTCACTCCGTTATCCCCTTTGACATTCTGAAGACGTGCGGCTAAAATGATAACGGCGTTTCGTTTGCCCATCTGGCGTGTTGCTTCAAGGAGTCGCGTGTGAGCACCAAATGGCCTGAAAAATATGTAATCGGCCTGACCGGCAATATTGCAACAGGCAAAAGTGTCGTGCGAAAGATGCTCGAACACCTGGGCGCGTACGGCATCGATGCCGATGCGCTATCCCATCGCGCCACCGCAAAAGGCGCGCCGGGCTACCAGGCAACGGTCGATGCCTTTGGCAAGTGGATTCTTGCGTCTGATGGGGAAATCGACCGCGTCAAATTGGGACGGCTGGTGTTCAACGACGCGGAAGCAATGGCGCGGCTCGAAGACATTATTCATCCCCTGGTGTCACAGGCGATTGATATCATGGTCAAACGCGCTCCGCAGAAGGTCATTGTCATCGAAGCCATCAAACTGTTGGAGAGCGAACTGCGCAACGTCTGTGACACGGTTTGGGTCGTCAACGTGCCAGAAGAGGTGCAAATCAAACGCCTGATGGAAAAGCGCGGCATGAGCCGGGACGAGGCTGTCCAGCGCATCCATTTCCAGAGCGCCCAGCACCAAAAACTGGCGGCCGCCAACGTGGTCATCCAAAACACGGGCAGCTTCGAGCAAACCTGGCAGCATGTCACCGCCGCGTGGAAGAAAACCAACCCACAGACCGATACCATGCAAATCGCCGTGAAGCAGGCCGAAGGGGAGTTCGTCGTCGCGCGCGGCCGCCCGCGAGACTCAGCCTCCATCGCAGAACTGGTCACGCGCCTGAGCAGCGGGACGAAATCCATGTCGCAGGAGGATGTCATGGCCGCTTTTGGCGAAAAAGCCTTCCTGCTTTTACAACTCGACGGCCAAAACGTAGGCGTGGCCGGCTGGCAGGTGGAAAACCTGGTGGCGCGCACGACGGAATTCTTCATTGACCCGTCTGTTCCGGCGGAAGCGGGTCTAAAAACTTTAATGGATGAAGTGGAGCGCGCTTCGGGTGAACTCCAATGTGAGGCTTCACTGCTCTTCCTGCCGCCCAACCTGGCGGCCTTACAGGGAACCTGGAAACAACTGGGCTATGAGCCGCGCTCGCCGCAATCGCTGGGCGTGCAAGCCTGGAGCGATGCGGCCATTGAATCGGCCCAGCCCAGCACCACGCTATTCTTCAAACAACTGCGGCAAGACCGTGTCCTGCGGCCTATTTGACCCAGGCAGGCGGGACAACAGGTAACCAGGGACCCGGTAAGCAGGCCATAACCCTGTTTACTTGCCATTGACTGGTTATCGTGACCGAACTCCTCAACGACCTTTTTTTCATCTTCCAACGCCTGAACTGGCTGAGCGTCATCGATATTTTGCTGGTGGCGCTGGCCTTTTTTTTGCTCCTCTACCTGGTGCGCGATACCCAGGCAATGGTATTGCTGCGCGGGGCGATTTCCCTGGTCGTTTTGCTGGCCCTGCTGACCGGCGTGGTCGAACTCCCGGCTTTTTCCTGGCTGGTGCGCACCACGCTCCCTGCGTTGCTGCTCGCCATTCCGGTCATTTTTGCCCCGGAAATTCGGCGCGGGCTGGAGCGGATTGGGCGCGCCGGGACCTATATCCCCGGCAAATCTGAAAGGGAAGACCGCGACATTCAGGCTGCCATCCAGTCCATTGTCAGCGCCTGCGCGCGGCTCTCGGCCCGCCAGCACGGCGCATTGATAGTGTTGCAGCGGCTGGATCACCTGGATGAATATGTCCGTACCGGCGTGAGCATGGATGCCCGCCTGACCCCCGAACTGCTTTTGCAAGTGTTTTACCCCAACACGCCCCTGCATGATGGCGCGGTCATTGCTCATAAGGCGCGCATTATCGCCGCAGCCTGCGTCATGCCGCTCTCGGCCAGCGGCATCCTGGCGCGTTCGCCCGAACGCCAGATGGGGTTGCGCCATCGCGCCGCGCTCGGCATTTCGGAAGTCTCTGATGCAATTGCAGTGGTCGTTTCGGAGGAGACCGGTTCCATCTCGATTGCCCACGCGGGCCGCATGATTCGGCGGCTCGACCCCGACCGGCTGGAAAACATCCTGAGCGCTTTTTACCGTCCCGAACAACGGCGCAAGGGCTTTTTCCAGCGGCACTTCCCCTACTTGTTTCGCTCGGAAGAGTGAAAACTGGATGGTGATAGTCATTTTGAGAAGCGACTGTCGCCCTGCTCACGAAGTCGAAGAATATGCTTAACTGGCTTATCAGTAACCTGAAAACATTCCTGCTGGCCTGCATCATGGCCGTTGCGGTTTGGGTTTCGGCTGTCACCGCCGCAGACCCTGACGAGGTGCGTGCTTACCCGCGCGCCATCCCGTTGGAAGTATTGGGGCAAGACCCGCGCCTGGTGATTGTGGGCAGCCTGCCGGAACGGGTCAACGTCACCATGCGCGCCCCGCGCTCCACCTGGGAGCAGTTGGCCTCCACGGATGGGCAGGTACGCGCCTTAATTGACCTTTCGGGCCTGGAAGCGGGCAAACATCGCCTGGAGGTGAAGTTGCAAGTCATTACCCAACCGGTGCGCGTGGTTTCTATTACGCCGCAAATGCTGGATGTGAACCTGGAAGTACTCGCCACAAAAGTCCTGCCCATCCAGCTTTCCGTTCGGGGTGAACCGGCGATTGGTTACGAGGCCGGAGCGGTGCGCATTACGCCGCCGGAAGTGACCCTCTCTGGCCCGCAATCCAGGGTGGAGCAGGTCATCGATGTGCGCTCTGACTTGAGCATTGCCGGGGTGCGCCAGGATGTGCAAAATACCCTGACCCTGCGCCTGCTCGATGCCAACGGGCTGCCTGTCAATGGGTTGACTGTCAGGCCCGAATCGGCCCAGGTCTTTATCCCGATTACGCAGCAGGGCGGCTACCGCGATATTGCCGTCAAGGTCAACGTGCGCGGGCAGGTGGCGGCCGGCTACCGCCTGACCACTGTCTCGGTCTTCCCGCCGGTGCTGACGGTGTATTCCCAGAACCCGGCCCTGGTCAAAGACCTGCCTGGCTTTGTCGAAACCGAACCGCTCAACCTGAACGGCGTTTCACAGGACATCGACACCCGTCTGCCGCTGGTCCTGCCGCGCGGTGTTTCGATTGTCGGTGAACAGACAGTGCGGGTGCAGGTCGGCATCAACACCATCGAAGGCAGCCTGAGCCTGAATGATGTCGTTATCACGGTCGTGGGGCTGGCGCCCGGCCTGGAAGCAGTCATCTCTCCTGAGCGGTTGGATGTCATCTTGACCGGGCCGCTGCCCCTGCTCGATAAACTGACCGCTGGCGATGTGCGCTTCTTCGTTGATTTGACCGGCCTGCCCATCGGCGCGCACCAGGTTGTACCGCAGACTGAAATTTTCATCACCGATATCGAGGTACAATCGCTCAATCCTGCAACCGTAGAAGTCATTATTCGCGCGGCGCAAACCCCTACTCCCAATTCTTCGCCTTAGGAAACCATGTCGAAACCTGTTGTTGCACTGGTCGGACGCCCCAACGTGGGCAAAAGCACGCTCTTCAACCGCCTGGCCGGGGAGCGCCTGGCAATTGTGGACGATACCCCCGGCACCACCCGTGACCGCATCTTTGCCGATTCGGAATGGAACGGAATCCCGTTTACGATTGTGGATACCGGCGGAATCGACCCATCGCACGGAGGCCGGACCCCGCTCTCGATTGGTTCCGCTGATTTCATCGAACAGATTCGAGTCCAGGCTGGGGTCGCCATCCGTGATGCAGATGTAGTCTTGCTGCTGGTCGATGGCGAAAGCGGCCCCACCCCCGCCGACCAGGAAGTTGCGCAAATTCTGCGCCGCAGCCAGAAAACGGTCGATGGACAGCCTGCCCCGCCAGTCTTTCTGGTCGTAAACAAATGCGAGAGCGCAAGAACACGCCAGGAAGCGGTGGCCTTCTACGAGTTGGGGCTGGGCGACCCGATTGCCGTCTCGGCCATTCATGGCACGGACGTGGGCGACTTGCTCGACGAAGTGGTCAAAGCATTTCCACGCCAGGGCGAGGAAATCGAAGACGAATCGGTCAAAATTGCCATTGTGGGCAAGCCCAACGCCGGGAAATCGAGCCTGCTCAACCGGCTGGTGGGACACGAGCGGGCGATTGTCAGCCCGATTGCCGGGACGACGCGCGACGCGGTCGATACGAAAATCGAATTCAACGGCATCCAAATCACGCTCATCGACACGGCTGGAATCCGGCGGCGCGGGAAAATCGAGCGGGGCGTGGAACAGTACAGCGTGCTGCGTTCGTTCAAAGCCATCGAGCGCGCTGACGTGGTCCTGCTGATGATTGACGCGCTGGAAGGCATCAGTTCGCAAGATGCGCACATCGCAGGGTACATCCTGGATGAGTGGAAGAGCTGCGTGGTGTTGGTCAACAAGTGGGACGCGCTGGAAAAAGACACATACACGATGGAAAACTACACCCAGGTCGTGCGCCGCGAATTGAATTTCATGGACTACGTGCCGCTCCTTTTTATCTCCGCCAAAACCGGGCAGCGCGTCGACCAGGCATTGCCGATGGCCCTGCGCGTGCAGGAGGAACGCCTGGCGCGCTTGAGCACCTCGAAAATCAATGACATCATCCAAAAAGCGGTGGATTACCAGCCGCCGCCCTCGCACGCCGGCCGCCAACTGAAAATTTACTACGGCACGCAGGTGCGCTCCGACCCGCCGACCTTCGTCTTGTTCGTCAACGACCCTACGCTGCTGCATTTTTCGTACTTGCGCTTCCTCGAAAACCGCATCCGCGCTGAATATGGTTTCCTGGGCACCCCCATCAAACTGGCGGCCAAGGGGCATAAGGATAAGTAACCCGTGTTCTGAGGCAAAGGCTGGCATGGGATAAAACTGAAACCGATTGGGCGTGGTTCATTTACTCATACTTCAACGCCGCCACCGGCACCATGGTTGCCGCGCGCAGGGCTGGGTACAGGCCGGAAATCAACCCGATGAAAGTTGCAAACACCAGGGCAAAAGCTGGCAGCCAGAACGGGGTATAGACCGCCACGCTGGGCGGCATCCCACCCTGTTGGGCGGTCTGGCTGGCGAGGTAGACAATCGCCACCACGTTGATGCCCTGTCCGGCCAGCCAGCCGATGGCGACCCCTCCCAATCCACCCACAAAACCAATTCCCGCCGCTTCCCCCAGGAAAATTGCCAGCACGTCGCGGTTGGTCGCGCCGATGGCCTTCATCAGGCCGATTTCGCGGGTGCGTTCCAAAATCGCCATGGCCATCGTGTTGGCAATCCCAATCGCAGCCACCAGCAGGGCAATTGCGCCCACGCCGCCAAAGATGACCTGTAAAATCATGTAGAAGTTGTTGATGCCTTGCAGGTATGCTTGCGGCGTGTAGGCCTGGAAGCCGATTTCGGTGATTTGCTTGCTGACGTTGACCGCGTTTTCGACCTGGTCGACAACCACGACAACCTGGCCGTAGCCATCTTTGTTGTAATTGATACGGCGGCCCATTGCCCATTCATTGTAGGATTTGGCTTCATCCAGGCGCATGTACATCGACCAGTCTGATTCTCCGCGCGTCTCTTTCAGCACCCCAACAACCTTGAACATGGCCGATTTACGGATTTCCTTGCCCTCGTTGTCCCATTTGATGAAAATGAATTGGATGGTCTGCCCGTACAGGTCGGGCGGCGGGGGCGGTTCCTGGCCGGGACGCAGGCGGGGGTTATAGAAACTGTTTGCCACCATTGGGCCAATCACAATTGTGCCTCGCTGTAATTTGGCTTCGCCCTGGCGGGCTTCCAGTCCCAGTTCCGACAAATCGTCGGTGCCGCTGGCGATGATGTTGGAATAGCCATCCATCTTGTTGAAACGCAGCATGGCATTTGCCATCATGTAATCGCGCGGAATAACTTTTGCCACGCCGGGAATGGCGCGAATTTCATCCAGCGCCTTGAGGGTCAGCAATTTAGTCTCGACTTCGCCGCCTTTACCGCCCGGCATGGGGATAGGACCGGGACCGCCGCCTCCGCCATAAGTAGGATACACCTGAATCTGGCGCAGGTCGCCGATACCGTACAACTGCTCGTTGGCGTTCTTCTGCAAACCGATGGCAAGCGAAACGAGAATGACAACCGCCGCCGTGCCAATCACCACGCCAATGGCCGTCAGGGCCACGCGCGCTTTGCGGCGGTTCAGGTTGCCAAAAATCAGACGAAACAGGTCGAGCGTTTTCATCCGCCTTTGAAGCCTCCACCCGGCGCAGGCAGGGGTTCTTCCATCGGCGGCTGGATGGGCTGCTGCTGCGGAACGCCGCTATCCAACCCGAACAAACCCAGGAGGAAGCGCCAGGCTTTTTGCCAGAAGGTTTCCTCGCCGCCCGGCAGGGGGAAGTCGCCGCCGCCCGGCAGGTTGGGGTCGGGAGTCGGCTCCATCGGCATTTCCATCACCTCCAGCCTCAGGGTTTTGACGATGGCGCGGGCCTGGTTGAAGTCGTCGGTGTAGTCAATGGTCACGGTCAGTTCGAGCGCGCCGGGAGTATCGGGTGTGATGGTTGAATCGAAGGTGAAAAACCCGCCCGCTTCGATGTTCCCGACCAGGGTGGTGTCGTTTTCGATGAATCCGTTGTTCGCTGTGATTTTCATGCTGCCCAGCACGGCAGATTTTTTGCCCAGGTTGGTAATCTGAATGGGAAGCGGGTTGGGTATGCCTGCTGTCAGGCTGAAGACCGGCTGATAAAAACTCAACTCCACGACCGGCAATTGATACACCAGCAGGGTGATGACCTGCTCATCATTGATAACGTTGTTTTTGCTATCGGTATACGAGAGCGTAATTTTGAGCGGGTACGCGCCCGGATTGGTGGAGACGTTGACGATGAGATTTTGCCCGGCCTTCAGCGTGCCGCCGCTGGGAATGTCGCCGAGCGATTGAACATTGGAAGACCCAACCGGCGCAAAGTTGGTAAATTCGCCGCTGCCGCCCGAAACGCCGCCCGGCTGCGGCGTGCCGACGCTGCCAGAACCGGTCGAACCGCCGCCGATAATCATGGTCACGCCTTTGGCATTGGCGTTGCCCATGTTCTGGATGGTCAGTTCGAGCGAAAACTGCGCGCCCGGCTGCAAGGGCTGCAGGTCGGTTTTATATGAAGTGATGACCAGTTGTGAGCGTGAAACACTGGTGGGGGTGGGCGTGTTGGCGGCCACATAGTTGCTGGCGACGACCGGCACGTTGAGCGTGAATTTCTCGCTGTACTGCGTGGCTTTGGCATCGTAATATGTGACGGTCATCTCGACCAGGACGCTGGTTTTACCATAGAGCGGTTCTTTGAGCCGCATTTGCTGCCCAACATCGAAACTGATTCCGGAATCGACATCGCCAATCACAGCAACCCCGCCGGTTTTGAGCGGCACCAACTCGCCTGAAGCAAAGACCGCTTGCGCGTTATAGGCGCGGTATTGCCCGGCATTCTCCATGCGCACCACCAGGTTGAAATCCTGCCCGTAGCGAATTTCGCCCACGTTGGTGCGATACGATTTGACGGCCAACTGTGGGCGGCCAAAGGGGGGCGTGGAGGTCGGCGGCGGGGCGGCCAGAACGGTGAGGGATGAAAACGAATCATCCGGCGGCGAGAGCAGACTGGAGGCAGTAATGGTATATACGCCCGCAGGTACATCTGCCGGGACAATCACGGTTAATTCGGTCGTACTACAGGATGTAATGATGAGCGGATCGGGATAACCGCTCAACGTAATAACAACATCTGATTCAAAGCCCGTGCCGGTGATTGTGACGGTAGATACCACCCCCTGCGGAACGGCAGCGGGGGAGATTCCGGTAATATCGAGCGCATAAGCCGGGCCAGGCAGCGCCAGCGACGAAAAAAGCACAAAGAAAATGGCGGTGAAGGAAAAAATTTTCAGTCTGACGTTCATGTTTACTCCAAAACAGCCTGCTGGTATTCATTTTCGCTGACAACTTTGCCGTCGAGCAGGAAAATCTTGTGGGTGGCGAAGCGCGTCATGCGCGGGTCGTGGGTCACCACCAGCACGGTGCGCCCTTGCTCGTGCAGTTCGGCCAGCAGGTGCATGATGCTGACGCCGCTGGTTCTATCCAGGTTGCCGGTCGGCTCGTCGGCCAGGATGAGGGACGGGTTGTTGACCAGCGCCCGAGCCACCGCCACGCGCTGCTGCTGGCCGCCCGAAAGTTCGTTCGGCTTGTGGTGGCTGCGGTCAGCCAATCCCACCCGCGCCAGCAGGTCGAGCGCGCGCGCAGCGCGTTCCTTGGGCTGCACCCCGGCAAACTGCATGGGGAAGCCGACGTTCTCGTGCGCAGTCATGCTCTGAATCAGGTTGAAGGACTGGAAGATGAATCCAACCGTTTTGCGGCGGAAATGGGCCAGTTGGTTTTCGTCCATTTGGTCGAGCCGCGCGCTGTTGACCCCGATTTGCCCGGCAGAGGGCCTATCCAGCCCGCCCAGCAGGTAGAGCAGGGTGCTTTTGCCGGAGCCGGAAGGCCCCATGACGACTGTGAAGGTTTTTTCGGGAATCTCAAGGTCCACTCCATCCAGGGCGCGCACGGTGGACTTGCCCATCTGGAAGTGTTTTTTGAGATTGACAATGCGGATAAAAGGGGATGCCATACTCAGAATTGGCGCGTGACCATCAGCCCACCCAGCCGCGAGGCCAGCGTCCCCAGCCCGGCCTGGGCCAGCAGGGAGAGCGCCATCACTATCAGCACGCCGGCGGCTGCTTTAACGGCGGACAGGTTATCTGCCAGGCGGAATCCGAGGATGAGCAGGAAGATGTGCCAGAGGAAGAAAATATCCACGCTGGCGAGAATCTGTCCCAGGAAAACCATCCCCGGTTCGGTTGCCGTGATAAAGCCCGAAAGGCCGGGGCTGGAGATGGTTCGCCCGGCAATCAGCATGAAGGCCACCCGCAGCAGGTCGCGCAGGGCGAAGGGGATGCTTGCCCAGGCCGCCAGGCTGAGCGCAGTCCCCATTTTGCCGCGCCCGCCGAACAGGGTCGAGGTCAGGTGCAGCAGTCCGCTCAAAATCGGCCAGCCGAGCCACAGGCCAGCCAGGCCCATCACAATCGGGATGATGTACACGAAAACCGGCCCCTGGGTCTGCGCCATCGCCTGCATGTAGTTGTTCTGCATTTCGGGCGTCCACCACTGCCAATCGGGCGGCAGGGGGACCTGTCCCATGGCAGCGGCGCGCGCCTGGAAGCAGCCGCTCGTCACCAGGCGAAGGATGAGCGCCAGGCTGATGAACAGCATGGGCATTTGCCAGGAGGCTGTTTCCTCGGCAGCGATTTGCTCGAATTGTTTACCGGGCTGCAATGGAAAAGAAAACAGGCGTTTGAAGTCGAAACGCTTTGGGGCAGGGGATGGTGATGGGGTGATTGTTTCGTCCATAGGTTATTTTGTCCGATGTGAACACCTGGCGGGATTGTATCACCGTTTCACGGCTATTGTTCCAGACGATTGGGCGACGGATTTTGTTCCCGAAAAGACCGTCCCGAAGGTTCAAAAACCTTCGGGACGGTTATGGCGTTGTTTTAGAGTTCGGTTGCCGCTTTTTCGCCCGGCTGGATGGGCGGGTAAGCGCGCATATAGGTATCACGCTCCCCAAGCAGGCGGAAAACCGCGCCGATGACTCCCCGCCGCATCTGGCTGCCGCCTTGCGAAGCATGACAGGCGCTGGCGAGGGTCTTCTTCTCCGAAACCCTGGTGTAGTCGATGCGCGCGTGGGCGGGGAAATCGACATTTGCCAGCGAGGCCAGGTCGATGTCTTTGTTGCGGCCCCATTGGGTCGGGTCGCCGCCAAACAGCCGAATCAGGCGGACGGCGAATTTCAGGAATCCGCGCGGAATCGTGTGGAAGTAGAGTTTGCCCGGCTGGAAGGGAGGCCCGGCTTCGGGCGCAAACGACGGGTCGGCGGCTTTCTCGAAGGCCAGGACGGTCGCGTTATGGATGTGGATATGGTCGGGATGGCGGTAGCCGCCAATCGGGTCGAAGGTCACGACGACATTTGGCTCTAGTTCCCGGATGTATTTAACGACTTTGGCGGCGACTTCTTCGATGGGAGCGTTGATTTGGGCCTTGGGATGTTTGTTCGCTTCCATGCCGGGCATGCCAGAGTCGTGATAGTCGAGGAAAAAGACGTTTTTCAGGCCGAGGTGCTGGGCGGCGCAGCGCAATTCGCCTTCGCGCAGTTCGGCAATCGAGCCGAATCCTTCCAGGTGATGCGGGTCGACGCTGCCGGCTTCGCCGCGCGTGGCGCAGATGAGGTAGACATCCCAGCCGCGTTGGGCATACAGGGCGAGGGTGCCGCCCATGCCGAAGGATTCATCGTCCGGGTGGGCGAGTACGGAGAGAAGGGTTTTGTTGCGGGTCATATTTGCTCCAGAAAAAAAGACCCGACAGGCTGAACCTGTCAAGTCTTGAATTATACGTCAAATTCTCCGAATTTTTTATTCTTTCCTGTAAGGCGCTGCGTCCCGTTCCACCTGCCGGATGGTGCTTTCGAGCGGGATTTTCATCTCGACGACAATGCCGGGGCCGTCGGGGCGGTTGCGCAGGCGCAGGTCGCCGCCCGCCTTCCAGAGCAGGGTGGCAACCATGGGAAATCCCAGTCCCATGCCGGGCAGTTCACCGGTGAAATCTTTTTCGCCCTGCACATAGGGCAGCCAGGCCCAGCGCAGTTGTTCGGGAGTCAGGTTCATGCCGTTGTCGGCAACCCGGATGTTGATGAAGCCAGGCGTGGTTTGCCCAATGGAAATATCCACTGTGGGGGTATGTTCTGGATGGAATTTGCGGGCATTTTCGAGCAGTTCGTGGAAAATCATTTCGAGGGCATCGGGTGTCAGGGCGATGGTTTGCTCGTGTAAAATCTCTGGCAGGGACAGAATCACTTGCTCCAGCTCGAGCAGGCGGCAGGTTTCGGCCAGCATTCCGGGTACAATTTCCAGCCGGGCGGGCTGCCCCAGGTTGAGCGCCAGCGGGGCGTCGATATAGGTCAGGATTTTGCGAATTTCGTTGGCCAATCGGTCAGCCCCGCCAATCGCGCCCTGGGCATATTCGCGGATGTCCTCTGGTGACATCATATCCATTTTGTTCTTGATGATGCCGAGGTTGGTGACCATGATGGACATGGGCGTGCGCAGTTTGTGGGCCACGACCGTGTGAAAACGGCGCATATCCTGGTAGATGGTCATGCGCTCGGTGATATCGCGCAGGCGCACGATGCGCTGGTATTCACTCCCCATATTCATTTCGTGGGCTTCGAGAATGACCCAGGCGGCGCGGGCAGTGGGGGTTTCGGGCTGCACCAGGAAGCAGGGTTCCGGTTCATCCAGCCAATGTTCCCAGATGCTGGCCGGTTCGGGCAGGTAGATGCGCTCGGCGGCGGTTAGAAAGGGCAGGCCGATAAAGTCATCGTCCAGGTTGAGCAGTTCTTGGGCGCGTTCGTTGGCGTACAGGACGGCCCCGGCGCGGTCGAGCAGCAGGTAGCCTTCCTGGGCATGGTCGGCCATCCAGGTAAAACGGGACAGGTGCGAGAGCAGCAATCGCTGGGTATTCAGGCGGGTCATCGTCCCCAGCCGCGAGAGCAGTTCCAGGCCGTCGAGCGGTTTTTCGATAAAGTCGTCGGCCCCGGCGCTCAAACCGGCGGCGCGTTCGTCACGATTTCGCCGGGAAGTAAGCAAAATGATGGGAACATGCCCCAGCAGGCGGTTGGCGCGCAGGCGGCGGCAGGTTTCGTAGCTATCCAATTGCGGGTCGATATCCAGCACGACGGCGGTGGGCAGCAGTTCTTCGGCCTGGCGCAGGCCGGTCTCTGCGCTGTTGGCAAATTCCAGCCGGAAGGTCGTATTGCGCAACAGTGCATCCATCTCTTCCTGCAAGGAAGGATTGGCGAGGATAACCAGGATGGCGGCTTCGGTTGCCGTGGATTTTTGCGTCATATTACGATTCTATCTGAAACACTACGCTGCCGCGTTACACATCCATGTAAGAATTGCATGTTTCAAGCAGGCCCGGCTTGCTCCGTGGAAAGGCGCCTTTGAATGACCAGGAGAATGAGTAAGGCCAGAAGCACAAACCCGCCAAAGATGGAATACAAGCCGCGTCCGCCCAGGCTGCCAATCACGATGCCGCCCAGGAAGGCTCCCAACCCGGAGCCGACCCCAAAGACAATCGCGCCGAACACGCCCTGGGCTGTGGCGCTCAGGCCGGGCGGGGCGTTTTCATGCGCGTAAGAGACGCCCGCAATCCAGATGATGGGAAAGGTCAAACCATGAAGCAGTTGGAGCGCGAGGATGGCTGATGGGAAGTTGAACATTGCGTAGAGCAGCAGCCGCGCCCCAATCACCCCGGCTCCCAGCGCGAGCAGTCCCTGCGCTCCAAAGCGCTTGAGCAGCCGGTCGCCAAAGAACATCACCGGCACTTCTGAAAAGAAGGTCGAGATGAACAGCGAGAGGCCCATGATGGTCTCGCTGGCTCCAATCTCGGCCATGTAAACGAACTGGTAGGTGTTGACGCTTGCCATGCCCAACCCGGCCACGAGGGCGATTCCCAGGAACAACATCCAGCGTGGGTTGGAGAGCAGGCCGCCGATGCCCTGCCAGAAGGGAGTCTGTTCCGTAGACTGGGCAAAGGAAAATTTTTGCACGACCAGCAGGTTGAGCGCCATGCCAATGGCAAATATCCAAAAAATCCAGACCATGCCAAAATTTTCCACGATAGGCCCGACGAAAAGCGCCATGAGTCCCCAGCCAAGCGCGCCGCCCAAACGGACTCGTCCGTACATGGCGCGTTCCTCGCCGAGCATGGCCATGGTGGCGCTGTCGGCCAGGGAGTTGATAGGCGCTGATAACAGGGCATTGTAAATAATCAACGCCAAAAGGATAGGAAACGAATATGTGAGCGGCACGGCCAGCGCCCACAGGATGACCCCAGCCATCGTCAGGCTGATGACCAGTTTATGCTGCCGGGTTTTGTCGGCAAGGCCTGTCAGGAGCGGGCCGCCTGCCAGGGTGACTATTGGGGCCAGGCCCAGCAATATCCCTACCTGCGCGCCAGACAGTCCGATGCTTTGATAATACAGGGCGGCGAAGGGGAAGACGCCAGAGACGGCTGCGTAATACAGGAAGTAGAAGAGGAAGGGCCAGGTTTTTTTCATTGTGGTTTGGGCGCTTTGCAAGGTCGATGTTTCGAGTACATCGTATCTCCAGGTTTTTCTTTGAGTATAAATGTCCAGGAAGCACACCCGGACAGGTTGCGGAATGAATTCCGCATTACGCAGTTGATATGTGATAAAAAGGTCATGGCGAGGGGCTATCAGGTACAATTGTACCGTGCCTTGGAAGCCCGCTCCTCCATTTTTTACAGGCGGGAGATTACGATTGCAACGCTTTTTCTCATCTATCTCTTTGTATTTGTGCGTCTCGCTTGCGCTGTTCGCCACCCTGCCCCTGGTTGGCTTGTTGCTGTTTTCAAGACCATACTTTGTGCAGCAAGCAATCGACCAGAATCAGGCCTGGGCGCAGACTCACGCTTGTTCTTTAAGCCAATCTGCCGATGAGAATGCCGCCCGCGATTTTGTGCTTGCCAGCCAGCCGCGCAGCGGCATTCACTTTCTTATCGATTCTGACGGGAGATACCTGGCGCATCCCGACCGGGCAATGGAAGGACGCGACATCCGCCTGGATTTTGCCCCGGCCAGCCTGGACGCGATTTTTTCGAACCGAACCGGCTGGGTAACTGACCCTGGTTCTGGCACCCTCCTGGTCTTTGCGCCTGTCAGCAGCCAGGGCTGGTTCGATGTTGTAGCGCTGGATCGCTCCGCCATCGACGCGCAGGTTTGGGGAATGTTCAAGGCTGCGGCTGTTCCGGTCAGTATTGGTTTCCTGCTGGCTGTGGCATTCGGCATCCTGGCCGCCTGGTTTTTTGCCGGGTCGCCGCTCGAGAGGTTGGCGGCGTTTGCCAGGGAGATTGGCTCCGGAAATTTAGAATCCGAAATCCAGCGCAATGGGATGCTGTTTGAGTTTCGCAGCATGGCAGAGGGGCTGGAGCGCGCTCGCCGCGAGATGAAATCAGCGCTTCTGGAACAGGAACAGCGCATCGGGGCGCTGGGTCGGGCGGTTGAGTCCCTGCAAGCAAGTGAAAACCGCTTCCGCGTATTGTTCGAATCGGCCAATGATGCCATCCTGCTGGTGCGCCTGGAAGATGGTTCCATCCTGGATGTAAACCAAAAATTCGAAGAACTGTATGGGTTCAGCCGTGCGCAATCCTATTCTCTCAAAATCAAGGATATCAGCCAGGGAAAGCACCCCTATAACCAGCGCGGCGCGCTCCAATGGATTCGACGCGTTCGTGAGCAGGGGCCGCAGGTCTTCGAATGGCAGGCCAGGGATAAAGCGGGGCGCGTCTTTTGGGTGGAGGTCAGCGCGCGTGTTATCGAAATCAACGGTCGGGAGTGCCTGCTGGCGGCGGCGCGCGACATTCACGAGCGCAAGCGGGTGGAACAAATCCAGGTCGCCGTCTATCGCATTTTCCAATCGGCCCAGGCCAGCCAGACCCTGTTTGAATTGTTCTCGCTGGTGCATGACATCCTGGGGAACCTGCTCCCAGCCAAAAACTTCCTGGTCGCTATTTATAACCCGGTCGCAGACCTGGTGACCTACCCTTATCATTACGATATGCACGACACCTGGCCGTCGGTGCATATCCCAGACAATGGCCTGGTGACGCAGGTGATTCATTCTGGTCAGCCGCTGCTTGTCACGCGGGAAATGACCGAAGGAATGGAATTAATCCATCCGAACGGACAAAAAGCCTTTGTGGATTGGCTGGGTGCCCCGCTGAAGACGACCCGCGGCGTGCTGGGCATGGTCGCCATCAAGAACTACGACCCTGAAAAACGCCTGAGCGAACAGGATGAGGAGACGTTCGCGCTGATTGCCACCCAAATTGCAATGGCGGTTGAACGCAAACGGGCCGAAGACGCCCTGCGCGAATCGGAAGCCCGCTGGCGCGCCTTGATGGAAAACACGCCTCAGTTGATTTTCACCATCAATCGCAGCGGGGAAATCTTGTTTGCCAATCGCACCCTGTATGGCCTGGAACGCGAAAACATGCAGGGAAAATCCATCTTCCCGTATATTTCTGGGGGTGATGATAGCGATAAACGCAACCTGCTTATGCGCGTTTTCCGTGAGCGCGAAGTTGCTTCTTTCGAGATTTCCCTGGCAGGCCCGAACCGGCAGAGTCTTTGGTTTTCCTGCAACCTTTCGCCAGTGGTGGACAACGGTCACGTCGATGTTGCCATTTTCAATGCGACGGACATCACTGACCGTAAGGCAGCCGAGGACGAAGTTCAAACCTTGAATGAAGTCCTCGAACAGCGCGTTCGGGAACGCACTGCCGAACTGGAAGCCGCCAACAAAGAGTTGGAAGCCTTTTCTTATTCGATTTCCCATGATTTGCGCGCGCCCCTGCGCGCCATCGACGGCTTTGGGCGAATCCTTTGGGATGTTCTCGATGGCCAGGTTTCCGAAGATACCTTGCGATACCTGGTCGTCATCCGCGAGAACGCCCAGCAGATGGGACGCCTGATTGATGATTTGCTCGCTTTTTCCCGCCTGGGCCGCCAGGTGGTCAATCCATCCCTGGTTGTCCCGCGCCAACTCGTTGAGCATGTCCTGGAAACGCTTGAACCTGAACGCGCCGGGCGCAATATTGATTTGAAATTGGGAGAATTGCCTCCCTGCCACGGAGACCCTGTCCTGCTCCAACAGGTGTGGGTCAACTTGCTCTCCAATGCCCTGAAATTTACGCGCGGCAAGAACCCGGCTTTGGTCGAAATCGGCGCAACAGAGACTGGGGACGAGATAATTTATTTCGTCAAAGACAACGGGGCCGGATTCGACATGCGCTACGCCGATAAATTGTTCGGCGTATTCCAGCGTCTGCACCGCGCCGAAGAATTCGAAGGCACTGGCGTTGGGCTTGCTATCGTCCAGCGCATCGTCCGCCGGCATGGAGGCCGCGCCTGGGCGGAGGGATCGCCCGGGGAGGGCGCAACCTTTTATTTCGCGCTCCCCCAACGGCAAACCAGTCAAATTTGACAGGTTTTCGGAAAATCTCGGTTCTCCAAGAATCTCCGTGATGGGCATTTTCCGTACACGGAAAACGCGGAAAACACGGAGCAACACGGAAAAATCGTTGTTTAAAATACTCTTTCCGTACGTTTCCGTCAAATCC
>DAOTZM010000012.1:0-6999 GCA_034434035.1 Anaerolineales bacterium | reverse complement strand
CGAGCGACAGCGAGAAATCTTCTCCCAGTGCGCAAGATTTCTCCCCGCTGCGCGGCTCGAAATGACAAGAATAAGATATGAATTACAGTTTAGATTGTTTTGTCCGGTAGAGAAGCCAGCGATGGGTATTTGGCGATTTGGTGATTGAAGCATACAATCACCAAATCAGAAAATCGCTCAATTATTCGTAGCGCAGCGCTTCGACCACGTTCAACCCGGCGGCCTGGCGGGCGGGGATGATGGCCGCGATAACGCCGAAGAGCAGGCCGATGGCAATCGCCGAGAGAATCCCGCTCAGGGGGAAGTAGTATCCCATCGGGAACATCACATCAATGGCGGTCACAAAGACGTAGCCCAGGTACAACCCGCCCAAAATGCCAAAGGCCGTGCCGAGGGCGGCCAGCAGCAGGGCTTCGGCCACCACCAGCGAACGGATTTGCTTGCGGGTACTTCCAACCGCCCGCAACATGCCAATTTCGCGGGTGCGCTCGATGACGTTAATCGCCAGGGTGTTGAGCATGGCAATTAGCGAGGGGAAAGCCAGGATGGCGAACAAGATGTAGACTGCCACAAAAGCCGCGTCCATCATGCCCATCAGCGAGGCGTAGTAATCGGCGCCAGAGATGACCCTGAACTGTGGGTACGCCGCCGCCAGGGCCTTGATTTGCGTCCCAACGGCCTCGTGGTCGGCGCCATCGCGCAAGTCGATTTGCAAGAAAACGTCCTCGCCCACGCCGAAGTCGGCGGCGAGGTTGGTCTGCGAGAGATAGGCCGTTGTCAGTTTGGCGTTCAGCAGGTCGGTGGCCGAGGCCGCAATCCGGTAGGTGACGCGCCCCGTGGGGGTGAGCATTTCGACCGTGTCGCCAACTTGTTTCTGTGCCGCAACCAGGAAGGGGCCGTTGGCAATCAGCACACGTCCCTCGCCCAACTCCCTATAGACTGACTCATTCCCTTCGCTAAACACCAGCCCGCTGACCTGTTGAAAGTCATCCGGCTCGATGCCAATCAGCGAGACGGCCAGCCCGTTGGCATTCGACGTGCCATAGCGGAAGGTGCTGACGGCGTTCACGTCGTCCACCTGGCGCAGTTGGTTGGCGAAATCGGGTGTTGCGCCGACGTTGGTTCCCCACACGCCAATGGATGGCGGAATAAGCAGGTAATCGCTGCCCAGGCTGTTTTTAATCATCCCGCTCAACATGCCGGTCATGCTGGAGACCATCCCGCCCGCCGCCACAATCACCGCCAGGCCAAGCATACTGGCCGAGGCTGTCACCGCCACGCGGGTGGGCTGGCGGGTCAGGTTGTTTTGGGCCAGGCCGCCGATGCCACCTGCCCCGCCGACAAGGCCGGGGGCGCGGGCAAAAATAACCGCCATCAGCCGCCCAAAGAGCAGCGCGAAGGGGCGCACCAGGGCCGGGGCAATCAGGATTAACCCCAACAGGAAGAACAGGCCGCCGGGGGTGATGAGCGCGGCTTGACCGGAAAAAATCGCGGCAACGGACAAAACGGCGATGACCAAGCCGGCAATTGCTCCTTTACCTGCCTCCCGTTTTACGGTCGCTTCTGCCTCTGTGGGGCGCAGGGCTTCGAGCGGGGTGATGCGGCTGGCGTAGCAGGCCGGAATCAGCCCGGCCAGCACCGTCACACCGACGCCGGCCAGCGCCGCCACCAGAATCAGCCCCGGCGAGACGACCGGCCAACCGAGTTGGATGTTGATGAAGGCGCTCATCGGCCCCTGGGCGACTCGCATGACGCCTGCCGCCAGCCAGTAGCCGAGGAACAGGCCAATGCCTGAACCGAGCAGGCCCTGAATCAGCCCTTCGGCCAAAACCATGCCTAAAATCGCGCGGCGGGTGGCGCCCAGGGCGCGCAACATGCCAATATCGCGGCGGCGCTCCGTGACCACCGTGCGGAAGGTGTTGAAGATGATGAATCCGCCCATGAAGAGCGCCAACATGCCAAAGATGCTCATGCCGACCTGGGCCATTTCCATCGCGGCGAAGAGTTCATCGCCGGCCATGAGCGTGCCGACGCGGAAGTTTTCACCCAGCGCGGCTTCGAGGTTGGCCTGAATCTGCGCCCGGCGGGCTTCGCCGGCCATGGCTTCGACGTTCAACTCAATCAGGTTGACTTTGCCGGTTTCGCCGGTCATTTGCTGGGCCTGGGCCAGCGGGACGAAGACTTCCTCGTTGCCGGGGGCAATGCGCCCGGGCAGCAAGCCGACGATGGTCAGTTGGGTTGTTCCAGAGGCGGAGGGGAGCGTCAGCGTGTCGCCCAGTTTGAGGGAAAATGAATCGGCCAGGGTTTGGGTGATGACGGCTGCGGCAGCGTCCGAATCGGTCAGGTAACGGCCAGACACAATCGGGAAGGCGCGAATCGAGCGGGCAACTTCGGGGGTCAAGCCAACCAAATTAACGGCGGCCAGGGTATCCGGCCGGGAGGGGTTTCCATCCACAAAATCAGCCGGGAGGTTGACGGCGCGCTGGAGCGAGGCCGAAACGGCGCGGACGCCATCGAGATTGCGCAGTTTTTCAGCGGCGGCAGGGTCGAAGGAACCGCCCGAAGCGCTGGTGATGGTGAAATCGACGCTGCCTTCGGCGCCCTGGACGTTGGCTTGCAGCGCGGCAATCATGGTCGGCAGGATGGTATTCATGCCGAAGATGAGCAGTACGCCAAAGATGATGGCGAGGGTGGTCAGGGCGGCGCGCAGTTTGCGGCCCAGGAGGTAACGAGTTGCGAGGGTCAGTTGAATACTGTTCATTTGGTGATTTCCTGATTCATTTTGTGATTTTTTGATTTGGTGACTCGATGGCTGTATAATCACCAAATCACTAAATCGCCAAATCACCAAATGGAGGTTGTATGAATGCCGATGAATTGCGCGCGCGGACGCGGGCTTTTCCGTTGCGGGTGGTCAAGTTGGTGCAGTCGCTGCCCAAAAACATGGTCGCCGACGTGATGGGAAACAGGGTTTGCGTTCCGCCACTTCGGTGGGAGCCAATTACCGCGCAGCCTGCCGCGCCCAAAGCGACGCGATGTTTATCTCCAAACTCTCCATTGTGGTTGAAGAGGCCGATGAGACGGTGTACTGGCTGGAACTCATTCGGGATGCAGGGCTGGTCAAGCCGGAATTGCTGGCCGAATTGCTTGACGAAGCCGAACAAACCTTGAAAATCATGGCCGCCTCGCGGAAAACCGCAAAACATTGAGTGATTTTTTGATTTCGTGATTTGCTGATTTGGGGTTTCGTTGTAATCACCCAATCGCTAAATCACCCAATCGCCAAATCACTAATTTTTCTTTTTCTCAAGGATGGTTTCCTCAACGATTTTGCCATCTTTGAGAAAGATAATCCGGTCGGCGTAGGCGGCGATGCGCGGGTCGTGCGTGACCATGATGACGGCGCGGCCAAATTCCTTGCTGACCTGGCGCAGCAACCCGGCGATTTCGTCGCTGGATTTGGTGTCGAGGTTGCCGGTCGGTTCGTCGGCCAGGATGAGTTGCGGCTCGGCCACCAGGGCGCGGGCAATCGCCACCCGCTGCTGTTGTCCGCCGCTTAACTGGTCGGGGCGGTGGTTCAGGCGGTCGCCCAACCCGAAGCGGGAGAGCCATTCGGTCGCTTTTTTCTGCGCTTCGGCGGGCCGCGCCCCATCGAGCGTGACCGGCAGGGCGGCATTTTCGAGCGCGGTGAGGACGGGAATCAGGTTGTAGAACTGGAACACGAATCCCATCTTGCGGCGGCGCAATTCGGTGAGCGAGTCGTCATCCAGGTCGTTCAGGTTATGCCCAGCGACGGCAACCTCGCCATCGCTGGCCTTATCCAGCCCGCCGATGAGATGCAGCAGGGTCGATTTTCCACAGCCAGATGGCCCCATGATGGCGACAAATTCTCCGGGGTCAATTTTGAGCGTAACGTGGTCGAGCGCGGTCACGGCGGCAGGGCCGGAACCGTAGATTTTTGTAAGGTTGGAAGTCGAGATAATAGACATCTTTTTATTTCCTGATTGATTTGGTGATTTTTTGACTTGGCGATTTGGTGATTGGTTCGCTCATCACACAATCACCAAATTACCCAATCACCAAATTCTTTGTGGCGTCCCACAGTCGTTTTTGCGTTTCGCGGTTGCAGGCGTTTTTATTGGCTTTGGCAGGCTTGCCCGGCGCGTCCCAGTAGCCGCCGGTCACATTTTCGAGGGCCGGGTCGGCGGCCAGCCAGGTGTAGGTCTCGGCCATTTTTTCGGGGGTCAGCGCAAACTTGCGTTTCAGTTCGTACATTTTCAGCAAGAACTTGGGCAGGTGCGCCAGGCGCTCATCGGGGATGGCGACATTGCCGACCCGCACACAGTGGGCCGTCACGCCCGTCCCCTTCAGCCGCTCGGCCAGGTCAAACGTGAACATCACCTGGGCCTGCTTGGCGTGGTAATAGGCGTGCTGCATGGAGAATTTTTTCTGGCCATTCAGGTTGTCGAATTCGATGTCGAGGAATGGGTAGGTCATCAAGCCCTGGCTGGCAACCGTAATAATGCGGCTGGGCGCGCTGGATTTGAGCATATCGAGCAGCAGTTGCGTCATCAGGAAAATGTTGACGTGGTTGGTCGCAAAGACCGTTTCCACACCATCCTCGGTAAGGACCGGTTGGGTCTGGCTGTGGTCGAAATTGGCGGCATTGTGAATCAGGACATCGAGACGCTGATGGCGGCTGGAAAATTCCTCCACGAACCCGCGCACCGAGGCCTGCGAGGCCATATCCACGCGCAGCAGTTCCACCCGCTGACTGTTCGCCGCTTGCCGGACATCTGCCAACGCCTTGGCCCCGCGCTCCGCCGAGCGGCAGGCCATGACGACCGTCGCGCCCAGTGTGGCGAGTTGAATGGCGGCGGCTTTTCCAATCCCGGAGTTGGCCCCGGTGATGATGATGGTTTTGTTTGTCAGGTTGGTCATTTTCTTTATAGAGTTGAATGTTGAAGGTCAAAAACTGAATACTGCTCACTGCTCACTGCTCACTGATTACTGATTACTGATTACTGATTACTGAACCCGGCGGCGGAAAGGTCGAACCTTTGTCGCCTTTCCTGGGCCGTCCCCTCGGGCGGATTTCCGGTTCTGGGAAAGACTGTCCTTTGATGGCTTCGATGCGCATTTCGGTAATATCCATCCAGCGCAGGTCGGCTTCGAGGTGCATGATGGCTTTATCGAGCAGCAGGATTTGGGCCATTGCGCAGCGCGGGTCATAACTGTCGCGCAGGGTCGTCATGGCGTGCATTTCCTTATAGAGATGTACGCGCTGGGTCTGGAGTATCCGTTCCGGGCTGGCTTCGCCCGAAAACAGGGCAACCATCAGTTTGACAAAAAACTCATCGCGCTGGTGCTGGGCGTCTACGGCAGAGGCAAACCACTCGTGCAGGGCGGCGCGCCCGGGTTCGGTCAGGTTATATATGCGCCTCGCCGGTTCGCTGCCCTCGCCCAGGTCAGAGTGGCGTTCCACCAACCCGGCTTCTTCCAGGCGGTCGAGGGTGGTGTAAATTTGGGCCGGTTTCACATCCCAGGCTTTAGACCCGCCGACCACCGCTTCAAAAGCGGCGCGCAGTTCGTATCCGTGACGTGGTTTTTGGGCGAGTAATCCGAGTAGGGCGTGGCGAATGGACATAAATTTAATAGTTAACGAGTTAGCATTTATTGACAAGTAATAACTTGTTTAGTATTTTTTGTCAAGGAGTATAACAACACTTCCAGGTGCTGACGGCTTTGGCGGGTTTCCCCGGGTCGCCGCGGAGGATGCTGGTCTGTGTCAGGAAGGCTCACCCTGCTGCTGGATGACTTCCCCAACCAGGTAAACCGGCGCGCAGCGGTGGGCGAAAGGTCTCGATGAAAGTTTGCGGGTCAGTCTGGCGTTTCAGGGCCAGCGCGGCCAGTTGCAAACCGGCAGCCCAGCCAGGACGGGCAGGGCAGCGATTTGCGATTGGAGACCAGCCGCCAAACGAGAGAAACAACGACAACCGGCTGCTGTCCCCTATCCCAGGGTGGGTTATATGGACAGGTTAAACAAAAAGCGCCCGCGGCGTGACACAAGGTTGCCCGGTAAAAGAAAACGCCAGGGCCAATCCCTGGCATTTTGTGTTTCATCCTGGCTGCCTTACCACTGCGTCGGCACCCGTTATCAATTCCACGGCTGCGCCCACTGCTGGAGCACCTCGTTATCTTTGATGAGTATCCGCCGGTTTTCGACATCGATGGCCCCGGAGCGCTCCAGCTCGCGCAGAGAGCGCGCTACCACCTCGCGCACGGTTCCCAGCCGCGCCGCCAGCTGGTCCTGGGTCCAGCGCGTAGGGGACTCGCCGCGCAATTCTTCAGGCGGAATCTCGCCTATCAGCCGCGCCAGGCGGTGCGTCACCTGGTAAAACGCCATTTCGCTGACCATGTTGACGAGATGACGCATCATGCGCGCCAGGTTCTGGATGGTTTTTTGCATAAACGCAGGGTCTTTACGCATGAGCGCTTGTACCGCGCGAGCTTCCACCACCCAGGCGGTGGTCTCCTCCAAGGCTTCCACATTGACCGGATTTTCCCCGCCATCGAAGACCGGCACCTCGTTGCAGGTATCGCCTTCCTGGATGACGCGGATGATGTGCTGGCGTCCCAACGGGGAAACGCGAAACAGTTTGACGCTGCCCTTTTGAATAATATGCAATCCGGCGCACGGGTCGCCCTCCCAGAACAACACCTCACCGCGCTCGAAGCGCCGCAGGGTCGTCGAAGCGGCCAGTTCGTTGAGGGAGGAATCGCCCAGACCCTGGAAAAAGATATTCGCTCGCAGGGTGTTCAGTTTTTCCTGGTTATCGATTTTGAGTGAGTGCATGGCCTGATTTTACCTGAAATCGCGTAGGTTCTCCAAGAATCTCCGTGATGGGCATTTTCCGTACACGGAAAACGCGGAAAACACGGAGCAACACGGAAAAATCGTTGTTTAAAATACTCTTTCCGTACGTTTCCGTCAAATCC
>DAOTZM010000011.1:0-10123 GCA_034434035.1 Anaerolineales bacterium | reverse complement strand
AGTAGATGTGAGCATCAGGGTCAGGAAGTAGAATCGCGCCCGCGCTGAAAGCCCGATTGCTTTGCCAATCTCCCAGCCAGCCGCCAGGATGATTAACCCATTAACCCAGGAAAGCATTCGCGCGGCTTGGTCGCCAAAGAGTTGTATGATGGCGCTAAACAAGATACTTGAGTGTAGCGCGCTGACAGCAAAGCCGCGCAAGGGAAAAAGAAGATTTGTCTGTTGGGAACCCGCAATGTATTTTGCATTCGAAAAATATTCAGTCACCGAGTCGTAACTTAACCGTGCCGACGTGAGCAGCAATCCGGCGCTAAATATGCAAACCAGCAACAAGACCATGATTTGGTCGAGTTTTTCCTGTGTGTATGGATTTTTTTGCAAAGCGTGTGACCATAAAAGATTCTTTGTTGTGCGCCACCCGACCAAGAGACCAATGGATAAGAGCGTAATTATGATAAATGGTGAAAGTAATTTCGAGGCTGCCAGGGTTATCAGGATACAGGAAAAGAAGATTTCACCGATGATAAAACCCGTCATCCCGACCAGAAGTTTACTTGTCTCAATCTTTCCCCACGCAAGGATTTTTGTGCCTGCAGTTATACAAGAAATGGTAAAGAGGGAAACGCCCGCAAATGCCCATGCCAGGCTGGTGATGTAATTCAATACTTCGATATTCCTGATGCCTTCGAGGGCCGTAAGATAATTTGTGTATATAAAAAGGTTAACATACGAAACGCGGTTTACTGTTATGTAAAGAATAACGCTGGCAAGAATCCATGTTAAAATGACGATTTGCCATAGTGGTCGAGTTTTTTTGGTCAAATTATCCATATTTTTCGAGGTTTGGTTAGTAAAAAGAGAAACTCTCTTTGGTCAGAAAATAACGTATCACCTGGGCATAAAACCTGATTTCCAGCAGGATGTACCATGCCATGTTCAACAACCAGGGCATGCGGGATGCATAATGTTTTTGGTAAAACACCTTCAAGTCCTTGTGATAGTGTTTCAGATTAACGAAGGGTTGTTTTTTGCTGACGGAACTTCGGCGATGAATGGCAACGGCCGTTGGCACAAACCATTGCTCCCATTTTCCGGTTTGTTCGACTCGATAGCACCAATCTACATCCGAAGCCCAGGCAAAGATATTTTCATCCAGGAGACCGATTTCCTCGAAAACTATTCTCCTGGCAAGCAGGAGGGACATGGTCAGGGATTCAACGCGGAGAGGGGCGACGGATTCATAAGTGAGAAGAAAATATTCATCCAGAACTTTGCTGGAATGTATTAATCCCAAAAGGTAGAGTGTGTGCAGCATGGCAACTTTTGGGTGTGGCATCTTTTTGGATGAGTGCTGGGTTGACCCGTCGGGGTGGACAATTTTTGGACCCACCAATCCAATTTGGTTAGATTTTTCGATGAAGTCTAGCAACTGGGGTAGGCAATCTGGACGGATTTCTGTGCTGGGCGTAGCGATGAGGATGAACTCGCCTGTCGAGTTTTGTATGGCAATGTTGATACCCTTACTAAACCCTACCCCTGGTTGTTGGTAAAAGTATTTTGCCTGCGGGAATTGTTCCTTGAGCATCGTTTCTGTATCATCTGACGATTCGTTGTCAACGACAACGATTTCTATAGGAATTGCATCTCCGACGCTATTCAGGAGGGAGTTAAGGTAACGCTGGATGGACTCCCTGGCATTTCGGGTTACGATACATGCTGAAACCAGTCCGTTGATTATTTCTTTTTGTGGCAGCGGTGTTATAGGTTGCATAGCGCCTCCCAGTTGATTGGTCATGACATGAGCCGCTTTTGTTCATTTACCATTTGCGTCAGGCCTTCGGCAGAATCAGGAATTTGAATTTGAGATAAGGAAGCGAGTTTGTCAACCTTCAGGCCGGCATTGAGAGGACGCAGAGCAGGTTGGCGCAATTCGGCTGTAGTGACAGGCAGGATGAGTTGCTCATCCAACCCGAATATTTTTGCGGCATGACAGGCAAATTCGTAGCGGCTGATGCAGTCTCGCCCAGCGATGTTAAGTAGATTAACATCGGTTCGTGATGCCATTTCGATTGATGCTTTTGCCAGGTGACCAGCATAAGTTGGGCTGCCAACCTGGTCTACGGGGACTTTGACGAGGCGTCCGTCTTGCAGCGATTGGATAAGGCGAAAAACAAAATTCTTACCCTGGCGCTCCCACCCATAAATAATTGTTGTGCGGATAATCAAGAAATTGTGGGCATGGATGCCTATAAAATGCTCTGCTTCCAATTTCTGGCGGCCGTATTCGCTTACCGGATTGGCTGTTTCTGTTTCGTCGTATGGCCCGTCTTCACCGTCGAAAATATAATCACTGGAAAAGTAAATGACGCGCGCCCCAATATGTTTGGCAGCCATCACCACATTCTTCACGCCGAGTACGTTGGTCAGGTACGTTTCTTTGGGATGTGTTTCACAATAATCGACATTTGGGATAGCGGCAGGGATAAAAATATGCGTTGGCTGGGTCTCGGTCACCAGCGTAGTGACATTGTCCCTTTGTCGAACATCAAGCGGAATGGCGGAAGTAATTGGATGGGTGAAGAAGGTGGAAATGACTTTTTGACCGGACGCTCGAAGCATTGCATCGAGATATGCCCCAACCAATCCTGATGCGCCAATGACAAGATTGCAGTTCATCTGTCGATTAGATCCCACTTATAGGGAATGTGGTTATTGTGTGGGTCAATGCGGCTGATTTCATGTGGGTCGTGCGCCATCGTTGCGCAGTTGGCTACAATCGCAGGAACGGTTCCAACCCCCTTGAAACCGTTCCATACTTGAGGAGGGATTTTTATCAGGCAATAATTCCCCTCCCCAACGAACAATTCCATCAATTGTCCTCTGGATGGAGAGTTTTCTCTCTCATCGTACAGAACCAGTTTGATTGTGCCGAATACTACCGCATAATTCAGGGTCATTTCACGGTGAATATGCCAGCCTTTGACCACCCCCGGATAAACCGTCGAAAAATATATTTCACCGAATTTTTCGAACCAGGGGTCGGTGGCACGGAGCATGTGCATAATTTTCCCCCGTTCATCGGGGATTTGAGGCAATGGTTGAACGAGCACATCGTGTATCATAGTTTTCCTTTGCACAGATATTCGAGCGTTTCACAAACGTAATCAAGCATGGGCAGGGTCAGGCCTGGATAAACGCCAATCCAGAAAACGCGCTTCATCACTTCATCCGAATTTTGGAGATTGCCACTGATACGATAATTCTGTCCCTGATATGCGGGCTGCCGCGTCAGGTTGCCGCCAAACAGCAGCCGCGTGCCGATATTGCGTTTGTTGAGCCATTGCACTGCTTCATCGCGCGTGAAAGGCGCTTCTGGTCTGATGTAAATTGGAAACCCAAACCAACTTGGGTTGGCGTTTGGTGTCGGCTGGGGCAGGATGAAAAATTCTTGCAAATGTTCGAGGCGATTAAGCAGGTAATCGAAGTTCTTACGCCTTTGTTCGATGAACGCCGGTAGTTTTTTGAGTTGCGAAACGCCCACTGCGGCCTGCATGTCGGTGGCTTTCAGGTTGTAGCCGACATGAGAATATGTGTATTTATGGTCATATCCTTCCGAGAGATTGCCAAGTTGCCAACCAAATCGCTTTCCGCAAGTATTGTCTTTCCCGGGTTCACACCAGCAATCACGCCCCCAATCACGAAAGGATTCGACCAGTTTCTTGAGTTTCGGCTCATTCGTCAGCACAGCACCGCCTTCACCCATTGTTATATGATGTGCCGGATAGAAACTAACGGTTGCCAGGCTGCCAAAGCCTCCGACCATTTGCCCATTGTAGGTGGCACCGACGGCATCGCAGCAATCTTCGACCAGCCAGAGATGATGCTTTTTGCAAAAATCTGTCACTGCTTGCAGGTTGATGGGATTTCCCAGGGTGTGTGCTACCATGATGGCGCGGGTTTTGGGAGAGAGCGATTCTTCTAGTTTCTCAACGTCGATGTTGTAAGTTGGAATCTCTACATCCACAAAGACCGGCACCAGGTTGTTTTGGAAGATTGGGTTGACTGTTGTTGGGAAACCCGTTGCAACGGTAATCACTTCGTCGCCGGACTTCAATTGACGCTCATCAAGAGAGCGAGATGTCAGGCATGTCAGCGCCAGCAAGTTAGCAGATGACCCGGAGTTAACCAGGATTGCGTGGCGTAAATTAAAAAATCGTGCAAACTCTTTTTCGAATTGCGCTGCGAACCTGCCTGTTGTCAACCAGAAATCGAGACTTGCGTCTACGAGTGATTGAATATCAGCGGCATCGAACACGCGTCCTGCAACCGGAATGTGTGTTTCGCCGGGAACAAATGGCTTTGCTGGGAATGCTTCTGTCGAATATTCAGCCACCAGGCTTAGAATTTTTTCTCGTAGAGGATTGGCTGTATCATTCATGTTGAAAGAAATCCTTATACCAATCAATGGTTTTTTGTAACCCTTCATCCAGGCTGAACAAAGGCTTCCAATTTAACTCTTTTCGCGCTTTTTCGGCGCTGAGGTATTGATGCCGAATTTCGTTGGACACTTCATTTCGGATTTCGGGTACCAGGCTTGAGTTCATCAGCGCGAGAATACGGGTTACAATCTCGCGCACGGTGACTTGAATCTCGTTAGAAAAATTGAAGGCCTGCCCTTTAAGTTCTGGGCGGGAAGCAAGTTGTTCTGCCAGGTGCATGTAAGCGAATGCGCCGTCTTCTACATAGAAATAATCCCGAATATATTCTCCATCCGAACGAATTAAGGGGCGATGTCCTCGTAAAATCGAGCGAATGGTTCCGGGGATGATGCGATTCCAGTTCAAATCCCCACCGCCATAAAAGTTGCCACAGCGGGTGATGGCAACCGGCAGAGCATAACTGACAGCGTAAGTATGGGCAATTAAATCAGCGGCCGATTTGCTGACATCATACGGATGCTGGCCTTGAAGCGGCGTTATTTCGCTATAGGGCAGGATTTCCTGGTCGCCATAGGCTTTATCAGAGGATGCCATTACTATCTGTTTTACTTTTGGGCTGCGGCGGCAGGCTTCCAGCAAATTCCAGGTGCCGGCAATGTTGGTTTCAAAGGTGGAAATGGGGTTGCGGTTGGCAATTGTGACAATCGTCTGTGCTGCCAGGTGAATGACGGTATTTATCTCATATTCGCCCAAGACACGTTCCAGAGTTTCTCGGTCTTGTATATCTCCTCGCACGACCTTAACCCGTTCAATCCTACGCGTGCGCACGAGTTCGCTTTGCGGAACCCAATCGCGCACCAGGCAGACGACATCGGCCCCTGCTTCCAATAAGTATTTGACCAGCCAGGAGCCGACCAGGCCTGTCCCCCCGGTAATGAATGTCGGACGGTCCAACCAGAATGAGCGATTCACTGCCATAGTTTCCATGGTGCTTGGTTTTCCTGCCAAAGCTTTGCCAGATACTGCACATCGCGCACGGTATCCATGCATTGCCAAAAATCATTGTGGTGAAAAGCAACCAGTTGTCCTTGTATCGCAAGTTGCTCAAGGGGTTCGCGCTCCCAATAGGTCGCGCTGCCTTCGATGTAATTCACAACTTCAGGTTGCAAGACGAAAAAACCGCCGTTAATCCACCCTTCGCCGATTTGTGGTTTTTCCTTGAAGCGTGTAACCTGTTCGCCTTCGAAAACGAGCTGCCCAAAACGCGCAGGCGGGCGGACGGCTGTCAGCGTGGCTAGTTTCCTATGCTTTTGGTGGAACTCCACAAGCCCGGCAATGTTTACATTGCTGACCCCATCGCCGTAAGTTAGCATAAACGGTTCCTTGCCGATAAATTCTGCAACTTGTTTTACGCGGCCACCGGTTTGAGTTTCGTAACCCGTGTCTAATAAGTGGACTATCCAATCTTCGCTGGCCTGTCCATGCGTGGAGAATTTCCCTGATTTGAGTTCGATGGTCAGGCTGTGCGCGTTATGATGGTAATTCAAGAAATAATCCTTGATGACTTCGCCTTTATATCCCAACGCAATCACAAACTCTCGAAAACCATAAGATGCGTAAATTTTCATAATATGCCATAGAATGGGCTTCCCGCCGATTTCGACCATTGGTTTTGGTTTAATCGCGGTTTCTTCAGATAATCGCGTTCCCAACCCGCCAGCCAGGATAGCAACTTTCATAATTCTAACCCTTTTCCGCTTGTTCTCATCCCCAACATACTCAACACGAAACTGGTAAAGATGACCTGCGCCCCGCTGACCAGGGCCAGCGCGCCGCCAAAGACCAGCCGCACGCTGTTGTCGAAGCCGATTTGGGCAAAGTTATCAGAGAGCAGCAGCGCGCGAACGAGCAAAATCAGGCCCGCCAGAACAAGCAGCCCGCCAGCCAGCAGCCCTTTCTCCAGGCTGATATAGCGAAAAAGCGTAAAAAAGCGCGGCTGGTTGGGCAACAGGCCGCTCTGATAGGCATACACGCGCGTAATGGCCGCAAACGAGACCATGTTCAGCCCCAGATAGGAGAGCGAACCGGCGGCGATGAAGGTGTGGAAGTCGATGTATCGAAAGCCGATGTTCACGGGGCCAAAGAACAGCAAGAGCGAGAGCAATCCGCCCGCTGCCAGCAAGAACAGCCCGGGATACAGGAACAGCCAGGCCGGGCTATAAAGCAGGAGAAAGCGCAGGTGCCGCCAGCCATCCCGAAAACTGCGCAGGTGTGGCGGCCGGTCGCGGCCATCGGGGAAGAGCAGGGTGGGAACTTCGCAAACCTTCAGCCCCAAAATGGAGGCTTTAATCACAATTTCGCTGGCGAATTCCATGCCGGTTGTTCGCGGGTTGATTTGTTCGATGGCCGCTTTGGTAAAACCGCGAATGCCGCAATGGAAATCATTGGCCGGAGAGTGAAAAAATAACTTGCCGATAAATGACAAGACCGGATTGCCGATATAGCGATGATGCCAGGGCATAGCGCCAGGGAGAATGCCGCCCTTGAAGCGGTTGCCCATCACCAGGTCATAACCTTCGCGCAATTTCTCTACAAAGGGCATCAGGTTGTCCAGTTCGTAACTGTCATCGGCGTCGGCCATGAGGATGTATTTGCCTTGCGCTGCTGCAAACCCGCCTTTGAGTGCGTTCCCATAGCCTTTTTCCCTGACATTAACGACCCGCGCGCCGTGCGCCAGGGCAATCTCAAGCGATTGGTCTGTGCTGCCGTTGTCGGCGATGATGATTTCCCCGGCAATGCCGTGCTTGTTCAGGGATAACCGGGCTTTTTGGATGCAGGTTGCAAGGGTGCGTTCCTCGTTCAGGCACGGCAGCACTACACTGAGTTCGAGAAGTTTATCGTTATTTTCCATACTTCCTCTGCCACTCGAACAACTTGTTCAACGCCTCGATGGGGGATAGTGAATTGATATCCAGCCCTTTGATTTCTTCCAGCAGGGGGTTGGTTTCGGGGAAGAGGGCGATTTGCTGGGCGGCGACCGGGTTGATTTTGACGGCCCGCCCCGAGGTTTTTTCCAACTCGGACATAATCTCTCCGGCGCGCTGGATGACCGGGCGAGGCAGCCCCGCCAGTTGGGCGACGTGGATGCCGTAACTCCTATCGGCCCCGCCAGGGATGATTTTGTGCAGGAAAACGACCTTGCCCTCGGCCTCGGTGACCGCTACGTTGTAGTTACGCACGCCGGGGAGTAAATCGGCCAGTTGCGTTAATTCATGGTAGTGCGTGGCGAACAGGGTCTTGGCGCGCAGGCGCGGGTGGTTGTGCAGGTGTTCGACCACCGCCCAGGCGATGGAAACGCCGTCGTAGGTGCTGGTTCCGCGCCCGATTTCGTCCAAAATCAGCAGCGACCTTTGCGTAGCGTGATGCAGGATGTTCGCCGTTTCAATCATTTCCACCATAAAGGTAGATTGCCCGGCGTGGATTTCATCCTGCGCGCCGATGCGGGTGAAGATGCGGTCGACCAGCCCGATTTGGGCCGAGGCGGCGGGGACGAAACTGCCCATCTGGGCCATCAGCGCGATGATGGCGGCCTGCCGCAGGTAGGTGCTTTTGCCCGACATATTCGGCCCGGTGATGACCCGCACGATTTCTCCCGGCTCGAAGGTGATGTCGTTGGGGATATATCTTTCGCTTTTGAGACTCGTTTCTACGACCGGATGCCGACCGTCCCGGATATCGAATATCGAAGAATTGCTTACTTTTGGCCGCGTGTAGCCATTGAGCGCGGCGGTTTCGGCCAGGGCGGCCAGGCAGTCCAGTTCGGCCAGGGCGCGGGCGGTGTTGAGCAGGCGCGCGGCGTGACCGGAGAGCGCGGCGCAGGTCTCTTTGAACAGGCGCAGTTCGATTTCACGGATGCGCTCTTCGGCGTTCAGCACCAGGGTTTCGTATTCTTTCATCTCTGGCGTAATGTAACGCTCGGCGTTGACCAGGGTCTGCTTGCGGATGTATTCTTTGGGGGCGTTGGCGGCCTGCCCGGCGGAAATTTCGATGTAGTAGCCGAAGACTTTGTTGTAGCCGACTTTGAGGGTCTTGATGCCGGTGCGTTCGCGCTCGATGGCTTCGAGGTTGTTAATCCAGTCGCGGGCGTGGGCCGAGGCGGAGATGACGCCGTCCAACTCGGCGGAATAACCGGGGCGGATGATGCCGGTGTTTTGGGTGGTGGCTGGCGGGTCGTCAGCGATGGACTCTTCCAGCAGGGATAAGGCTTCGGCGCACGGCGACAAGCGATTCAGGGTGGCCTGAATCGGCGCAGCCCCGGAGGGGAGGAGGTTCAAAATGGCAGGAATCCGCCGCAGGGTTTCGCGCAAGGCTGCTAAGTCGCGCGGCTGCGCATGTCCACTTAAGATGCGATTGGTCAGGCGTTCCAAATCGGCCAGCGGCTTGAGGGCGGCGCGCAGTTCGGCGCGGGTCAGGCCGCCGGAGGAGAAGAATTCGACCCCGTTTTGGCGGCTCTCGATTTTCGCCAGGTCGAGCAGGGGCTGGCTGACCCACTGGCGCAGCAGGCGTTTGCCCATTGGGGTCACGGTCAGGTCGAGGACGCCGAGCAGGGAGCCTTTGGTTTCGCCGCGCAGGGTTTCGGTGAGCTCCAGGTTGCGGCGCGTGGGGGCGTCGAGGGTCATGAACTCGTCCAGGCTGTAGTGGCGCAGGCTGGTGAGCAGGGCGAGCGAAGCGGGTTCGGTCTCTTTGAGATAGCCCAGGATGGCCCCGGCGGCGCGGATGGCAAGCGGGGCATTTTTGAGACCGAATCCATCGAGCGTGGAGGCGTCGAAGTGACGCAGCAGGCTCTCGGCGCAGCGTCCTGGCTCGAATCGCCAGGCGGGCAGGGGGGTGGCGTGGTTTTTTCCCTCACCCCGGCCCTCTTCCACAGGGAGAGGGAGTACCAGTGTATCAGGGTGGATGATTTCGGCGGGGCGCAGGCGGGTCAGTTCGGCGCGCAGCGGGGCGCCGTTGGCGGCTTCGAGTTCGGTGACGGCGAATTCGCCGGTGCTGATGTCGGCGTAGGCGATGGCAGCGCGGGTGGTTGAGCCAACGTCAGAGACGTTGGAGTCCAGAACAACGGCCGCCAGGTAGTTGTTGGCGTCGCCGGGCAGCAGGCTGGGTTCGATGAGCGTGCCGGGGGTGACGACGCGCACCACTTTGCGCGGGAAGATGCCTTTTGTTGGCTGGTCGCCGACCTGTTCGGCGATGGCGACGTGGTAGCCTTTTTCGACGAGTTTGATGAGGTAGTTGTCGAGCGCATGATAAGGAATGCCCGCCAGCGGGACGCGCACCCCGCCGCCAACCGGACGCGAGGTGAGGACAATGTCGAGTTCGCGCGAGACGATTTCAGCGTCTTCATCGAAGGTTTCGTAGAAATCGCCCAGGCGGAAGAGCAGGATTTCATTCTGATACTGGCGTTTGGTGTCGAGGTATTGCTGGCGGACGGGGGTGACTTCTTCGTTGGGCATGGGTTGATTCTACAACGTAAAGGGGAAAATGCAAAATGTTTGGAGTTTTTCGGTTGTTTCATTTTTGGTTACATTTTGTTACATGACATTGATCATGTTACATGAAACGAAAAATACCGTATAATCAGGTCACTATATTTTCATGAAACGGAGGCTGAAATGGCAAGCGTAACTTAT
>DAOTZM010000010.1:0-19868 GCA_034434035.1 Anaerolineales bacterium | reverse complement strand
GTGTCCGCGTTGGATGCCTTCGGTTGCCAGCGCGCGCAGGGCGGCCAGGTTTTGCGCCAGGCCAACCGCCACAATAATTTCGGCCAGTTCCGAGGCGGTTTTGATTCCCATCAATCTGATGGCTGCTTTGGCCGCCGGATGGACTTTGGTTGCGCCTCCGATGATTCCGACCGCCATCGGCATTTCCAGCGTCCCAACCAGGTTCCCGGCGGAATCTTGCCCCCAGGTCGAAAGGCTGGTGTACCGGCCCGAACGTGCCGCGTAGGCGTGCGCCCCGGCTTCGATGGCGCGCCAGTCGTTGCCGGTGGCCATCACCACCGCATCGACGCCGTTCATGATGCCTTTGTTGTGCGTGGCGGCGCGGTACGGGTCCGCGGCGGCGAAGGCGTAAGCGGCGATGATGCCGTCGCGCACGGTTTCGCCGCCGTAGGACAGGATTCCATCCTGCCCGGTGATTGCCAATGCTGAGATGGGAATCGTACACCGCGCCCGCGCAATCCGCCGGTCGGCCAGGTTGGAGAGAATCCGCAGGTGGACTTTGCCGCCGGTGATTTGCTCCACCTGCGGGGCCAGGCGCTCGCAGGCCGTGTTGACGGCGTTTGCGCCCATTGCATCGCGTACGTCGTAAATCAGGTGGATGACCAGGAAGCCGCCGATGGGGGAATCTTCGATGGTGCGTACTTCCAGGTCGCGCGCGCCGCCGCCAAATTTCTTCAAAACCGGATCGATTTCATCGGCGGCGGCCAGCAGTTCGGCTTTTTTCTCGTAAATCTTGAATTTTGCTTCGTGCAAATTTGTAACGTTGATGACCTGCATCTGCCCAATCATCTGCGGCTCGGTGCTGGTCGTCTGGAATCCGCCCCCGGCGCGGGCCAGTTTCGCCATGAAGGACGCCCCGGCCACGACCGAAGGCTCCTCAACGGCCATCGGTATCAGCACGTCGCGCCCGTTGATTTGGAAGTTGAGTCCAATTCCGAGCGGCAGGCTGTGCAGGCCGATGACGTTTTCAATCATGTGGTCGGCGGCTTCAGGGGTGAGGCCGCCGGTTGTCCAGGAGGCAAGTTCCAGCGGGGTTAGTTCCGCCAAGGCAGCGGCCTGGGCCAGGCGTTCTTCCAGGGTCAGGTTGTAAAATCCGGGGATGCGCGAAGTTCCCATTCTCCATCCTTCAGTGACCGTCCCGAAGGTTAAAAAACCTTCGGGACGCTTTTTTTAGTTTATATTATTCTACAGCCTCCGTCTGGCAAAACCTATCAACTTGAATAAATTGGATGACCGGGGTAGAATATCTCCAAGAGGAGACCCCCATGCTCTTGACACGCCAGCAGCTGGAAGAGCGTTTAATTGCGCTCCACCAGGCCAGTTTGCAGCTCGTGGAGGACATTTCGCTGGAGACGTTACTGGAGCGCATCGCTGCTGTGGCTTGCGAGCAGGCCCAGGCGCGTTATGCGGCGCTTGGCGTGCTTGGGGAAGACGGCCAACTCAAACAGTTTATCTCCGTAGGCATGACAGACGATGAAATCCGGCGCATCCCCCACCCGCCCAAAGGGCTGGGGATGATTCGGGCGTTGATGAACACCACCGATTCCATTCGCCTGTCCGAAATCCAACGCGACCCGCGCAGCGTGGGCTTCCCGCGCAATCATCCGCACATGCGCTCGTTCCTGGGCGTGCCGATTCGCCTGGGCGAGGACCAATACGGCCAGATTTACCTGACCGAGAAACTTGGTTATCCCGAATTTACCACCGATGACGAGCGCATCATCCAGATGCTGGCGGCTTACGCGGCGGTTGCCATCCACAATGCCAGCATGTATGAGGACTTGCGCGAGCGTGACCAGGCCCTTACCCGTCGCAACCAGGATTTGGCGCTGCTCAACAGCATTGCCGAGGCGCTCACTTCCTCGCTGAAACTGGATGAAATCCTGCAAAAAACGCTCTCGCTGGTGATGGATTACATGGAAGTGGAATCGGGCGAGATTTTCCTGCTCGATGAAGACAAACAGACCTTGCGGCTGGTGCTGCACCGGGGGCAGGCCGCCGAGGCCTTTTGGACCCGCAACCGGTTTGACGTTGGCGAGGGGCTGGTGGGGTTGGTGGCGCAGAACGAGGAGCCGATTGTCAGCCACGACCTGGCGAATGATATGCGCTATTTGCGCGATGCGGTCGTCAAGGCAGGGTTTCGGCAAATGGCCTGTTTCCCGCTCACCTCAAGCGGACACCTGGTCGGCGTACTGAGCGCCGTCACGCGCAGCGCCAATCCGCTCGATGAGCATGATATCCAGGTCATCACCGCCATTGGCAGTTGGGCCGGGCTGGCGATTGAAAATGCTCGCCTGCACAACGATGCCCGCCGCCTGGCTGTGCTGGAAGAGCGCGACCGCATCGGCATGGATTTGCACGACGGCATCATTCAGTCGATTTATGGGGTGGGGCTGGTGCTGGAGCATGCCCGCCTGCTGGCAACCGAAGACCCGCTCAAGAGCCAGGAGCGCATCCAACAGGCCATCGACAGCCTGAACCACACCATCCGTGATATTCGCTCTTACATCCTGGATTTGCGCCCGCGCCAGTTTGGGAACGAAAACCTGCTCGATGCCCTGAAACGGCTGGCGGTGGAATTCCGCGCCAATACCCTGGCCGAGGCGACGCTGGGCGGCGACCCGGATGAAATCAAGGACATCTCGCAGGCCCAGTCCATGGTCCTGTTCCACATCTGCCAGGAGGCCCTGGCCAACGCCGCCAAACACGCCCGCGCCAAAAGGGTCGAAATTCGCGTTTGGGCGACGCCGGAACGGTTCCTGCTCGAAATCCGCGACAATGGCCGGGGTTTCGACATGCGCAAGGTGAATATGACGCTGGGGCATGGTCTTTCGAACATGCACACCCGCGCCCAGCATGTCGGCGGCGACGTGGAGATTTGTTCGGTGGTCGATGAGGGGACCTCCATATTGGCCTGGGTGCCGAGGGGCAGTAATCAGTAAACAGTAACCGGTTTCCAGCGGCGGGGGCCGCTGTTTTGTTTCCGGGTTACAATTGGCATCCCGTTCAGGTCAATCAACATGCCCATCGCCGCCATCCTGCTCCTTTTCTTTTCTGCCATCCTGCATACTGCCTGGAACCTGCTGCTCAAGCAATCGGGGCGGAAGTATATTGTCACCTGGTGGGCGATTTTGCTTGGCGCGGGGCTTCTCCTGCCCATACTCTTTTTCACCGGTCTGCCCGCCCGCGAAACCTGGTCGCTGCTATTGGCCAGCGTGCTGGTGGAAACTGCTTATTTTGTCGTCCTGTCACTGGCCTACCGCGAGGCCGATTTTTCGCTCGTCTACCCATTGGCGCGCGGAACTGCCCCGTTGATGATTGCTGTGTGGTCGGTATTGTTTCTCCAAGAACGCCTGACGCCCGGTGGTATGGCGGGACTGGGCATCATCATTTTCGGTCTGGTGATGGTGGGCGGTTCGAACCTGCTGGCTGGAACGCAAACCCCGCGCCGGAGCGGAGTCCTGCTCGCGCTTGTCCTGGCCTTGCTCATATCGATTTACTCTGTCATCGACGGCGCAGCGGTCAAACAGACCCCCGCTTTCCCTTACACTATATTGGTCTTTTTCCTTTCGCCGGTACTGGCCGCGCCACTGGTATTCCAACGATATGGCTGGCAAACCTTGAAAAATGAACTGGCGCAGAACACCGCCCGCATCCTCGCCATTGGTATTTTGACCGTCAGCGCCTACCTGCTGACGCTGGCTGCTTACGCGATGGCTAAAGTCAGTTATAGCGGCGCTGTGCGCGAGGTGAGCGTGGTGATGGGCGCGTTGGCGGGCTGGCTCTTCCTGGGAGAAAAACTGGGACGCCTGCGCGTATGGGGCGCCCTGGTTATTTTTGGCGGTATCCTGTGCATTGCGCTGGCGGGTTAATCTGGCTCCTGTCCGTTGAATTCTTTAACATTCGCCGGGATTTCCATAAATTCGGAGAGGCAGCCCTAATTTGTCAAACGAGTGGCTGCCAGGCGCGTTACAAAAGCATGATTGCTTGCTGCTTCATCCCTTGAATTCCTTAAGATAGATATACGACAGATGGCTGTTTTGGGGCTTGAAACCCCATATATGGGGGGCAAATTTATGAGGCAGGGCGTTTTTGGCTGAAACAAACGTTCGATTACCTGGAAAGACGGGTACTGGGTAGTGATGGTTTCTTTAAGGTTTACCCGTCTTAAAAAAGTCGAAGTTTTTAAGGAAGCGTAGGTTTTTCGTGTGGCGGGTTTTCCCCCTTTTTGCTAGAATGGGGGCAGTTGATTGAGTGGATGCCCGCCGGAGACTGCATCCAAACCCCTGAAAAATACCGAGACAATTAAGCACATTCTCCACCCCTCTGTAAAAAAACTTGCAGAGGGTTTACTTACCCCTATCCCAACTGGTGGAGCAGACCATGAATGCAGCACAAGCCTGGCAATCGGTGCTGGGGCAACTCCAAATGGAAATGCCGCGAGCATCCTTTGACACCTGGGTGCGCGATACCCGCCCCGTCTCTCATGAAGATGATGTAATGACCATCGCAGTCCGCAATGCTTACGCCCGAGACTGGCTGGAGAATCGTCTCTTGAGCAGTATTTCCCGCCTCCTGGCCGGTATTATGGAACAGGAGGTGGATGTGCGATTTGTGGTGGCGAGCGAATACGATATTGCCGAAGTCGAATCTGCCGCCGAAGCGGAGCGAACCAACCCGCCGGAGCCTGCTTCCGCTAAACAGCGCAATACCACCCTGAATCCGCGCTACACCTTCGAAAACTTCGTGGTGGGCGCCAATACGCGCCTGGCGCACGCCGCCGCCCTGGCGGTGGCCGAAAAACCCGCCCGCGCCTACAACCCGCTTTTCCTGTACGGCGGCGTGGGGCTGGGAAAAACCCACCTGCTGCACGCCATCGGCAACGCCTGTCATTTCCGGGGCTTGAGCGTATTGTACGTTTCCTCCGAAGAATTTACCAACGACCTGATTAACGCCATCCGCGCCCACACCACCCAGGCCTTCCGTGAAAAATATCGCTCGATTGATGTGCTGCTCATCGACGACATCCAATTCATCGCCGGGAAAGAATCGACCCAGGAAGAATTTTTCCACACCTTCAACACCCTGCACAGCCAGGACAAACAAATCATCGTCTCGTCTGACCGGCCGCCCAAATCGCTGGTTACGCTCGAGGAGCGCCTGCGCTCGCGCTTCGAGTGGGGGTTGATTGCCGATATCCAACAGCCCGATTTCGAAACCCGCCTGGCCATCCTGCGCTACAAAGCAGAGCGCGCCGGCCGCGAAATCCCCAACGATGTGATGGATATGATTGCCCGCCGGGTGCAATCCAACATCCGCGAACTGGAAGGCGCCCTCAACCGGATAGTGGCGTATGCCGAACTGGTGGGCGCGCCCATCAACCAACGGCTGGCCGAAATGGCCCTGGTCGACCTGCTGCCGCAGCGTCATCATGTTGCGCCGGAAAAAATCATCGAACTGGTCGCGCGGGAATGGCAAATCACCGTCGATGCCATCCGCAGCCGCGACCGCTCGCAAAAAATTGCCGAACCGCGCCAGGTGGCGATGTACCTCCTGCGCAACAAAACAGACGCCTCCCTGCCCCAAATCGGCCATGTGCTTGGCGGGCGTGACCATACTACCGTCATGTACGCCATCGAAAAAATAGCTGACTCCATCCAACAGGACGGCAACCTGCGGCGGCGGGTCAATAACATTGAACTGCAAATGCAAAATTATAGCCAGGTTGGGGCGGCTGCCTGAGAATAATAGTGAGCAAAAAGTGGGACGAAGTCCCACTTTTTGATTTAACGCGGCTTTTAATACGGTAAAATCTCCATAACCCAACCTGGCCTGAAATGTCCCTTCGCCAAAACCGCTCAAGACTGATCGGCCAGCAGTCCAAAATCTGAAATCTGAAATCTGAAATCGAAAATCCTATGCCATCCGATACCCAAGTCATCTACTCCATGATGCGCGTCGGGCGCATCCATCCTCCCAACAAACAGGTTTTGCGCGATATTTCGCTCGGTTTTTACTACGGCGCGAAAATCGGCGTGCTGGGCCTGAACGGCGCAGGCAAATCCACCCTGCTGCGCATCATGGCCGGCGTCGATACGGACTACGTCGGCGAAATCGCCATGAGCAAGGGCTACACGGTCGGATTCCTGCCGCAGGAACCGGAACTCGACCCCGAAAAGACGGTCATCGAAATCATCCGCGAGGCCGTGCAGCCAATTGTGGATATGCTGGCGCGCTACGAGGAAGTCAACGCCAAATTCGCGGAGCCGGACGCGGATTTCGACGCGCTCATCGCAGAACAGGCCAAATTGCAGGATGCCCTCGACAAAGTGGATGCCTGGAATTTGGATTCGCATTTGGACGTGGCGATGGAAGCGCTGCGCTGCCCCCCGGCGGATACGCCCATCAAGGTTTGCTCCGGCGGCGAGAAACGGCGCGTCGCGCTCACCCGACTCCTGCTCACGGAACCCGATATTTTGCTGCTCGACGAGCCGACCAACCACCTCGACGCCGAATCGGTGGCCTGGCTGGAACACCACCTGCAACAATACAAAGGGACGGTCATCGCCGTGACCCATGACCGCTACTTCCTCGACAACGTGGCCGGCTGGATTTTGGAACTCGACCGGGGCTACGGCATTCCCTGGAAGGGCAACTATTCTTCGTGGCTGGAGCAGAAGCAGGAAGCCCTGCGCCAGGAGGAAAAAGTCGAGAGCAAACGCCAGAAGACCCTGGAGCGTGAACTGGAGTGGATTCGCATGTCGCCCAAGGCGCGGCAGTCCAAGGGCCAGGCGCGTGTCACCGCTTACGAGAAACTGCTCTCGCAGGAGACCGAAAAATACCGGGGCGAACAGGAAATCTACATCCCGCCGGGGCCAAAACTGGGCAAGACGGTCATCCAGTTAAACGGGGTCAGCAAAAGCTACGGCGACAGGCTGCTGCTGGATAATTTCTCAGCAAACATCGAACCCGGCTCGATTGTGGGCATTGTCGGCCCCAATGGCGCGGGTAAAACCACCCTGCTGAAAATGATTGTCGGGCAGGAACAGCCCGATAGCGGCGACATCCGCATAGGCGAGACGGTGAAACTGGGCTACGCTGACCAGAGCCGCACGCTCGACCCTGAAAAATCAGTCTACGAGGAGATTACCGGCGGCGCGGAGATTTTGGAACTGGGCAGCCGTAAAATCAATGCGCGGGCGTATTGTTCCTCGTTCAACTTTGCCGGGGCCGACCAGCAAAAAAAGGTAGGAACTCTTTCGGGCGGCGAACGCAACCGAGTCCACCTGGCGAAGATGCTCAAGGAAGGCCACAACGTGCTGCTGCTCGACGAGCCGACCAACGACCTGGATGTGAACACCCTGCGGGCGCTGGAAGACGCGCTGGAAGAATTCGCCGGGTGCGCCGTGGTCGTCAGCCACGACCGCTGGTTCCTCGACCGCATTTGCACCCACATCCTGGCCTTCGAGGGCGATTCTCAGGCGCGGCTGTTCCTCGGCAATTGGAGCGATTACGAGGAAGATTATAAGCAGCGCTGCGGGAAAGATGTCAAGCCGACGCGGGTGAAGTATAGGACGCTGAAGCGGTAGGATGTAAACAGGGAATTTGAACAGGCAAAGCCCCGTGAGATTGACGTCACGGGGCTTCCTGTTTACTTGTTCGGCGTTGTTTTTGTCTTTGGGGATGGTTGCTTTGTCGGCTGCTTGACCGGCGTAGGATTGGCGGGCGGTTTGCCCGTTTCTGGCTTGGTGGGGCTGGTTTTGGTCGCCGCCGCCGGTTTTTTGGCGGGAGCGGGCTTCCTGGCCGTTGTGGTGGCCGCTTTCGCGGTTGTGGCTGCCTTGTCTTTGGCGGCTGGTTTCGCGGCGGCGGGTTTCTTCGCGCTGCTTTCCGTTTTCTTGCCTTTCGCAGGCTCTTTAATCAATTCCAGTTGCCCGGTTTTTGTCCGCTTCTCCGTTTTGCCATCCGTTCCCGAACCCGTTTTTTCGCCCGCCACTGCCACATACTTTTCCACCATCCAGCCGTCGGTCAGGCCAACCAGCGCGTCGCCGGGTTTGACCTCGACCACCAGGTCGCCGCGCGCGGCGGCGCGTTTCTTGAGACCGGCTTCGTCGAGACGGGTCTGTTTGGCGGCGGCTTTGCGCAGGTGCAGGGTGACGGTGGCATTGGGTTTGCCAATCGCCAGCCCGGCCAGGCTGACGCCCAGCGGCAGTTCCCAGGCGATGACGCCCTTGCCGTAGCGCCCCTGAACGGGAAACTCTTTGAGCGGCACGCGCTTGGCCTTGCCGTCTGAGCAGACGAGAAAGGCCTCCGTTTCAGTTTCCGTTTTTCCGCTTCGTCCGTTGTCTGCTCCGTTGACCACTTCCGCGCCCACCACCTGGTCGCCAATCCCCAGTTTGATGCCGTTGACGCCGGCCGCCGCCAGCCCCATCGGGCGGATATCGTCTTCGGGGAAGCGGATGCCAAAGCCGAGGGCCGTGACCAGCAGGAGTTCGCGCTTGCCGTTGGTCAGCGCCACCCAGCCGAGAGAATCGCCGTCGTTGACTTTGCACAGGTAGAAAGTCTGCGCCGAGGGGCCAGGCAGTTCGCTGACCAGCGACTTTTTCAACATGCCGCCGCGCGTGACGGTCAGGACGCAGGTCTCTTCGGGCAGTTTGGCGCGCTTGGCGGGCAGGACAAAGGCCGCAATGGGGCGGTCATCCGCTTTCAGGGCGCAGGTTTTATGGAACGGGGCGCCATCGGCCAGTTTATCGGTCTCCGGCAGGGTGTGGACGGCGACTGCCGCAGCCAGTCCGCGTTCGGAGACGAGGTACAACGTATCAGTGGAGTTGGCCCGCGCGAGCAATTTTGGGGCGTCGCTGCCGCTCGGGCGCGGGGGCTTTTCGTCCCTCGTCCTCGATATCAGCCCCTCCGCGTTCATCCCCACCCAAACAACCTGTTCGGGAAGCAGTTGGGTGGAGGTCAGGACGTGCTTCTTTTCCTTGCCCGCTTTCAGGTTGACGATTTGGGTGCGGCGTTTGTCGCCATAGGCGGCCTTGACTTTGAGCAATTCTTCGGAGGCCAGGGCGCGCATCTTGGCGGGCGATTTGAGCAGGCTTTCGAGTTCCTTGATGAGCGCGAGGATTTCTTTGTATTCGGTTTCGATTTTCTTGCGCTCGAGGGCGGCCAGGCGGCGCAGCTGCATTTCGAGGATGGCGTTGGCCTGGATTTCGGTCAGCTTGTAGCGCTTCATCAGCCGCTCGCGGGCGGTTTCGACATCCGGCGATTTTTTGATGAGTTCGATGATTTCGTCGAGGTTCTTGAGCGCGACGAGATACCCCTCGAGGATGTGCGCCCGCGCTTTGGCTTTTTCGAGGTCGTATTCGGCCCGGCGTTTGATGACCGTTAAACGGTGTTCGACATACACCCGCAGGGCCTGTTTGAGCGTCAACATGCGCGGCTCGCCATCGACCAGCGCCAGCAGGATGACGCTGAACGTGGTGCGCATGGGCGTTCGTTTGTAAAGTTCGGCCAGCACCTTTTCGGGGTCGACGTTTTTGGTCAGTTCGATGACAATTCTCATGCCCTGGCGGTCGGATTCGTCGCGCAGGTCGGAGAGTCCCTCGATGATTGCCTCGCGCGCCAGTTCGGCGATGCGTTCGATGAGGCTGGATTTGTTGACCTGGTAGGGCAGTTCGGTGACGATGATGCGGCTTTTGCCGCGTTCCATTTCCTCGTAGTGGGCGCGCGCCTGGAGGGTGATTTTGCCCCTGCCGGAGCCGTAGGCCGCCTCGATGCTTTCCTCGCCCGCTTCTTGCAGGATGACGCCGCCGGTGGGAAAATCGGGACCCTGGATGAATTGCATGAGATGGCCGAGGTCGATGTCGTCCAGTTTTTCCCAGTGCTGGAGCATGTAGATGAGCGCGTCCACCACCTCGCCCAGGTTGTGGGGCGGGATGCTGGTTGCCATGCCGACGGCGATGCCGGTCGCGCCGTTGACCAGCAGGTTGGGGATGGCGGCGGGCAGGACAAGCGGTTCGGTCAGGGTATCGTCGAAGTTGGGGCCAAAATTGACGGTGTTCTTGTTCAGGTCAACCAGCATATCGAGCGCGGCGGGAGTCAGCCGGGCTTCGGTGTAGCGCATGGCGGCCGGCGGGTCGCCGTCGATGGAGCCGAAGTTGCCCTGGCCATCAACCAGCAGCGCGCGCAGGGAGAAATCCTGCGCCATGCGGGCCATCGCCTCGTAGACTGCCGCGTCGCCGTGCGGGTGGTATTTACCGAGCACTTCGCCGACGATACGGGCCGATTTTTTATATGAACTGTCGGCGCGCAGGCCCATGTCGTACATGGCGTATAAAATGCGCCGGTGGACAGGCTTCAGCCCGTCGCGCGCATCGGGCAGGGCGCGCGCAACGATGGTGGACATGGCGTAGTCGAGGTACGCCTGCTGCATTTCGTGGTCGATGTCGATTTTGCGGACGAGGCCGAGTTCCATAAATGTCCTTCTTTGCCCACCAATAGTGGAAAACTCTTCATAATGGATGGACAGTCTTTTTTGTAAATTTGTTCTATCTTAAGTTGAAAGACTCAAAGCGTCAAGATTGATGATGATAATCCTCAACCTGCGCGCAAGAACGTCCCGAAGGTTCTCTGGGCGCAATTCTGGCAATTTGGCGAACCTTCGGGACGGTTAACCCGGTCAGGTGAAAGAGAAAACAGGGGGGCTTTACGGCTGCCTGTTCCTGAATTCCAATACTTTGGTCACACAAGCGCCTTTCAAGCCCTGTTCGGTGCAGAGCATGATGATGGCTGTTTGTTTATTGGGGCGCGGGTCCCATTTGTAGTAATCGCTTTGCACATACCCGGTGCCGCCCGGCAGGAGCGGGGAGATATTGCGGGCAACGATGCACTGTTCCATCAAGTCAAAGGCCAGCATGGATTTTTCGACAAATTTGTTCTGCTTCTGGTCGGTTACTTTGACGTAAGCCGAGCGGAATTGGACGCTGCCTGTGTTGACAACGAGGAAGTCGGCAAAATACCGGTCTTTGCAGGTGTCAAATTTTCGGAATTCCACCGTGAAATTGGGCGCGGCGGTCGGCGAGGGCGGGGGAGTGATTTGCGGCAGGGCGGCAAACTCCCCGCTGATTTTGATATTGTTCTCCAGGATATAGCACTGTTCTTCGGGCCGGTCCGGGTTTTGGACGAAAACAAAACCTCCGCCCAGGTCGCGGGCGATGATGTTCAGGATTTTTCCGGCCTGGTAGGTGGCGACCAGGTCATACCCGCCCGCAGGGCCGATGCGGCAGTTCGATTCCCGCGCCACCTCGGCAACCGGTGGAACTTCGGTTGGCGTGGCAGACGGTTCAGGGGTGGGTGTTTCAGTGGCGGCGGGCGTTGGCATGAGTGTTTCGGCTGGCGGCGGGGGCGTCTCTGTTGGCGGGAGCGGCGTCGAAGTCGCAACGGCCACGATTTCTTGGGTTGAGGCTGCGGGCTGCTCAGTTGGCGCGCCGCCCGGTAAATTGCAGCTTTGCGCGAACAGGATGAAAATGGATATCAGACCAACCATGCGAAGCGGTGCAGTTTTCATGTTTTCTCCCGGATATTAATTCGCTATAACAATACCGAAAAACGTCCAAAGATGCAAGCCTGCCATGATATTAAACCCAATCGCAATCAAAAAGGCGGCTCATATCGAGCCGCCTTTCGATTTCTGCCAGTCTAATCACCTTCGGCGGGCATTTCAACCCACTGGGTTGGGCCAGGGCCGAGCGCTCTTTCCAATTCGGTGAAGCGTCCGTGCTTGAAGCCGGTGCCAGCCGGGATGAGTTTGCCGATGATGACGTTCTCCTTCAGGCCGTAGAGCGGGTCGGTTGTGGAGGCAATCGCCGCGCCAGCCAGGACTTTGATGGTGTGCTGGAAGGACGAGGCCGAGAGGAAGGAGTCGGTCGAGAGCGATGCTTTGGTCACGCCGAGCAGGATTTCGCTGAAGCGGGCTGGCTGCTTGCCTTCGGCCAGTATTTGCTCGTTGATGCGCTTGATTTCCAGCCGGTCCACGGTATCGCCGGGCAGGAAGCGCGTATCGCCGGGGCGGGTGACTTGCACTTTGCTCAGCATCTTGCGGATGATGACCTCGAAGTGTTTGTCGTGGATGTTCTGGCCTTGCGAGCGGTACACTTTCTGGATTTCGCTCATCAGGTACATCTGGCAGGCGTCGCGCCCTTGCAGTTTCAGGATTTGGTGCGGGTTGAGCGAACCTTCGGTGACGGGCTGCCCGGCTTTGACGCGGTCGCCATCTTTGACCAGCATGCGCAGGGTGGTCGGGATTTCGTGTTCGACTTCCTCGCGCTGCTCGTAAGAGACGATAACCTGCTGGCCTTCGATGCGCACGCGCCCGGCGTGCTGGGCGGCGATGGTGGCTTCGCCCAGGCTGGCCAGGGTCTCACCGGCCTTGACTTCGCCTTCGTCTTTGGTCTCAATCTTCCACTCCGCGGGGATGTCGTAGGTGTCAGAGACCATCTCCGCGTGTTCGATTTTGACCAGGCGCAGGTCGGTATATTTATCCGACTGGATAACGCGCACGACGCCGTCGATTTCGGAGACAACCGCCTCGCCCTTGGGCGTCTTGCGGGCTTCGAACAACTCTTCCACGCGCGGGAGACCGGTGGTGATGTCGCCGCCAGCCGCCACGCCGCCGGTGTGGAAGGTTCGAAGGGTCAGTTGGGTGCCAGGCTCGCCGATGGATTGGGCCGCTACGATGCCAACCGCCGAACCCATCTCCACCATGCTGCCGCGTCCCAGGTCGATGCCGTAGCACTTGGAGCAGATGCCGTGAGTCAGCTGGCAGGTCATGGCCGAGCGGACCTTGATGTCGGTCAATCCGGCAGATGTGATGCGGCGGGCATGGTCGTGGGTGATGATTTCATCGCGGTCGACCAGCACTTCGCCGGTGGCGGGGTCGATGACCGGGTCGGCGGCCAGGCGTCCGTACAGGCGGCTGGACAGGCTTTGCCCGGCAACATCGTCTGCTTTGCGAATCCAGATGCCTTCCGTTGTGCCGCAGTCGATTTCGTTGATGATAATGTCTTGGGCAATATCCACCAGGCGGCGGGTCAGATAACCGGCGTCTGCGGTGCGCAGCGCGGTATCGGCCAGGCCTTTGCGCGCGCCGTGCGTCGAGATGAAGTATTCCAGCGCGGTCAGGCCTTCGCGGAAGTTGGAGCGGATCGGGAGCGGAATGATGCGCCCGGAGGGGTCGGCCATCAGGCCGCGCATCCCAGCCAACTGTGAAATCGGGCCGAATCCGCCTTTGGTCGCGCCGGAATTTGCCATCGTCGACAGGTTACCGCTTGGGTCCATGTTGTTTTTGACCGCTTTGGCGACTTCGACGGTCGTCCGCTGCCAGATTTGGATGATGCGTTCGTTCTGTTCCTGTTCGGTCAACAGGCCGCGCCGGAAATCACGCTGGACGACTTCCACTTCCTTAAGCGCGCCGGCGATGATTTCTTCTTTGGCTGCCGGAACGGCGATGTCGGAGACCGCCAGGGTGATACCGGAGCGCATGGCATATTGGAAGCCAATGTGCTTGACCGAATCAGCGACGGTGGTGGTCACTTCCTGCCCGCAGATTTCATACACATCTGCAATCAGGTCCTTCACGCCGCCTTTTTCCAGCACTTCGTTGACGAATTGCACTTCAGACGGCAGGACGCGGTTGAACAGCACGCGCCCGACGGTGGTTTCAACCAACCGGGTTTGCGGTTCGACCATGCGGCTGCCGGTTTCGTCGTACCAGGTCTCCGCGCGGACTTTGATATTGGCGTGAACATCCACCTGACCCAACTGGTAAGCCAGGTCTACTTCGTCCATATCGGCAAACAGGCGGCCATCGCCTTTATGCTTACGACCGTCGTTCATGGTCAGGTAATAGACGCCCAGCACCATGTCTTTCGAGGGCGAGATAATCGGTTCACCGTCGGCGGGTTTGAGCAGGTTCTTGGAGGCCAGCATCAGTTTGCGGGCTTCGGCGACCGCTTTGCCGGAAAGCGGCACATGGACGGCCATCTGGTCGCCGTCGAAGTCCGCGTTGAAGGCGGTGGTGACGAGCGGGTGAAGTTGGATGGCCGAGCCTTCGATGAGAATCGGCTCGAAGGCCTGTATGCCGAGGCGGTGCAGGGTGGGCGCGCGGTTCAGCATCACTGGGCGTTCCCGGATGACTTCTTCCAGCACCTCCCACACTTCGGGGCGGTTGCGTTCGATCAGGCGGCGCGCGCCCTTGACGTTAGCGGCGTAGTTGTGCAGCACCAGGCGGGCAATTACGAAGGGCCGGTAGAGTTCCAACGCCATCGTTTTCGGCAGGCCGCACTGGTAGAGTTTCAACTGAGGGCCGACCACAATCACCGAGCGGCCCGAATAGTCCACGCGCTTGCCAAGCAGGTTGCGGCGGAAGCGGCCTTTTTTGCCTTTGAGCATGTCGCTCAACGATTTCAGTTCACGGCGTCCGCGCCGGCTGAGGGCTTTGCCGCGCTGGGAATTGTCAATCAGGCTGTCGACCGCTTCCTGCAACATGCGCTTCTCGTTGCGGACGATGACATCCGGCGCGCCGAGTTCGAGCAGGCGCTTGAGGCGGTTGTTGCGGTTGATGACGCGGCGGTACAGGTCGTTCAGGTCTGACGTAGCAAAGCGGCCGCCGTCCAACTGCACCATCGGGCGCAGGTCGGGCGGGATGACCGGCAGGATGGTCAAAATCATCCACTCAGGGCGGTTGCCGGAGCGGCGGAAGGCTTCCACTACCTTCAGGCGGGTGGTGGCTTTCTTGCGCTTCTGCTTGCTCTTGGTGGTGCGGACTTCTTTCCAGAGATCTTCGGAGAGCTTATCCAGGTCGAGGCGGCCCAGGATGTCGTGGAACGCCTCGGCCCCCATGTCAGCGCGGAAAACCTGGCCCCAGCGCGATTTCAGCTCGCGGTAACGGCTTTCGCTCAGGAAGGTGAAGGGGCGCAATTCCAGCAGCTCATCGCGCACATGCGAAGACTGGTCTTTGCTGGTGGATGCCTGGTCTTCCAACTGGTTGCGCAGGCTTTCCATCTGCTCGGCGGCTTCGGCGCGGGTGCGTTCGATTTCCAATTTGATATGCTCGAGTTCGCGGGCTTTCTGGTCTTTCAGTTCGTTTTCAATCGATTCCAGTTGTTCGCGCACATTTTTCTGGATTTTGGAGATATGCGAGGCTGCGATGGTTTCACCCGCCTTGACAATCACCTCTCCAGCAGCATTGAACACGATGGCTTTCGCGGCTGCAACGCCATTCTGTTCCTGGAGTTGGGTTTCGAGCCGTTGGCCTTCCTGGGTGACCGGCTCCAGGCGGGAAGCGATTTGCTCGTCATACGAGCGCTCAATATCCGACTTGCGTTGGTTGAGTTCAGCAACAACCTGGTCGCGCTGGGTTTTGACTGCCGCGATTTTGGTGTTGATGGCCGTCGCCTGTTCGCGTTCGGAGACGGAGAGTTCATCTTCCAGCCGCTTGAGTGCTTTCTGGCGGGCTTCTTCATCTACATAGGTGATAATATACTGCGCAAAATAAAGTACCCGATCCAGGTTGCGGCGCGAAATATCGAGCAGCAATCCCAGGTAAGAGGGGATGCGGCGGGTGTACCAAATATGCGCAACCGGCGTCGCCAGGGAAATATGTCCCATGCGCTCGCGGCGCACAGCGGCGCGGGTAACTTCCACCCCGCATTTGTCGCAGGTAATCCCCTTGTAGCGAGGATTCTTGTATTTGCCGCAGTAACACTGCCAGTCGCGGGTCGGGCCAAAGATGGCTTCACAAAACAGGCCATCTTTTTCGGGCCGCAAGCGGCGATAGTTGATGGTTTCCGGTTTGAGGACCTCGCCATACGACCAGGAACGAATGGTTTCAGGCGAAGCCAGGCTGATGCGGAGAGCGGTCAGGCCTTTGGTTTCCACGGAGTCCTCCTAGAATAAAAAATCCGGTTCTATGCCCCAATGTCCGCGCCCAGGAGCGTTCCCTGAGACAAAGAAAGGCAAGCGCGAGAGACTTTCCTCGTCTCAAGCGCTCGCATACAGGGCTGAAGTTTTAACAATTAGGCATCAATCGAAAGATTATACCGCAAGCGTGGAGGAGATGCAAGTACCAATTTTTTTCGACTCTGACCGCGCTTGCCTGCTATCCTTATCCGTGTAAGGATGCAGAATTTTTGTCGAAAAAGTGCATCATTATCAAATTCAATGTTGTTTTCGGAAAAATAGATTTGCCTGGCAACCCGCTCGAACGTATAATAGAGACGTACTGTTGAATTCATTCCGAAGCCACCCCGCGACATCCTGCCCAGGATGCGGGTCAAGAACCACACAAGGAGAATCCCCATGCCATACGGTTACAACGGAAAGATATTGCATGTCGATTTGACCGCCGGTACGCTGACGGTGGAAACGCCCCCTGAATCGTTCTATCGTACCTATATGGGCGGCTCGGCGATGGGGTTGTACTACCTCCTGAAAGGGATGCCCGCCGGGGTTGACCCGCTCGCCCCCGAAAATGTGTTGACGATTTTTACCGGCGTCACCACCGGGGCCAGCGTCAGCGGGCAGAGCCGGGTCAATATCAACGCCAAGTCGCCCATCAGCGGCGCGATTGGCGACTCGCAGGGCGGCGGCTTCTTCCCGGCGGAGATGAAGTTTGCCGGGTTCGATGGTATCGTCGTCAAGGGAAAATCCCCGAAGCCGGTTTACCTGTGGATTAAGGACGGCGTCGCAGAGTTGAGAGATGCTTCTCGTCTTTCCGGCAAAATAACCGGCGAGGCCGAATCCGCGCTGAAACAGGAATTGGGCGACGAAAAAATCGAGGTGCTGCAACACGGCCCGGCGGCTGAAAAAGGCGTCCTTTTCTCCAGCGCATTAAGCATGTCGAATCGCAACAATGGCCGCACCGGCATGGGCCTGGTAATGGCCTCCAAGAACCTGCGGGCGGTGGTGGTGCGCGGCGCGCAAAAACCAGCCGTCGCCGACCAGAAGGCGTTGGCGGCCATCAACCGCCTGGGGCCGAAATGGATGCCCGAAAACCCCGATATGGCCGGGCTGGGAAAATATGGCACGGCCAGCGTGGTCATGCCGCAGCATTCGATGGGCACGCTGCCCACGCGCAACTACAACGAAGGCGCGTTCGAACTGGCCGAGGAAATCAGCGGCGAGCGTCTGTACGATGTCTACCTGAAAGGCGCGGCGGAGGGCAAACAGGACAAACAAGGCCGCGACACCTGCTACGCCTGCGTGGTGCGCTGCAAGCGCGTGGTCGAACTGGAAGGAAAATATCCGGTTGACGAAAAATACGGCGGCCCGGAATACGAGACCATCGGCACATTCGGCTCGTACTGCGGCGTGAAGGATTTGGCCGCCATCTCGCGCGCCAATCAGATGTGCAATGAGTACGGCGTGGATACGATTGCCTGCGGCGCGACGATTGCCTGGGCGATGGAATGCTACGAAAAAGGCATTTTGAGCAAAGACGACACCGGCGGCATCGAATTGAAATTTGGCGACGCCGACGCGATGCTCGAAACCCTGGAGCAAATTGTGACCGGCAGCAGCGACTTTGGCCGCCTGCTGGGCCAGGGGTCCGAGCGCGCCGCGCAAGCGATTGGCAAGGGCGCGGATGAGTGCCTCATCACGGTCAAGGGCGCGGAAGCCCCGGCCCACATGCCGCAGGCCAAGCGTTCGCTGGCGCTCATTTATGCCGTCAACCCCTTTGGCGCCGACCATCAATCGAGCGAACATGATTGGATGTACGAAACCGGTATCGCTTCTGACCTGTACCTGGAACGCCTGGCCCTGCTCGGCCTGACCGAGCCGCAGGAACCGCTCAGCCTGGGCGCGGAGAAGGTCAAATTCGCTTACCTGGGCGAAGCCTTTTACTCGATGCTCGACTCGGTCGAACTCTGTCAGTTCGTGTGGGGGCCGGGCTGGACGCTCTATGGCCCGAAAGAGACCGTCGAAATGGTCAACGCCGTCACCGGTTGGGATGTGACGGTCGAGGAACTGGTGCGGGTAGGCGAGCGCCGCCTGAACTTGATGCGCGTCTTCAATGCCCGCGAGGGCTTCGACCGGAAACAGGACAAACTGCCCAAGAAGTTCTTCAAGGCCCTGCAAGGCGAAGGTCCCACCGCCGGAATCGCCATCAGCCACGAGGAAGTCGAGTTTGCGCTGGATGAGTATTACAAACTGGCCGGGTGGACGAAGGATGGCAGGCCGACCAGGGAGCAGTTGGAAAAACTCGATTTGGCCTGGGCGGGGGAACTCCTTTGAATGTCAAGTTTTTGGGTGTCAGGTGTCAGGAATTTTGGCACCTGACGCTTATTTTGCCAAGGGATAAATTTCATGGCCTTGATTGAGCGATTTGAAGATATCCATGGCTGGCAGGAAGCCAGAAAATTGGTCAAGGAAATTTATCAATTGACCAATACCGGCTCGCTGGCGAAAGATTTTGGCTTGCGTGACCAGTTGCAGCGAGCGGCGGTTTCAGCAATGACAAATATTGCTGAAGGCTTTGATTGTGACTCGAAAACCGAATTTGCCCGATTCTTGGGCATTGCGCGCCGCTCTGCGGCAGAAGTTCAGTCACTGCTCTATGTTGCCCTGGATGTTGGATACATCGATAAGAAAACCTTTGACGTCGAATACGAACAAGCCCGAAAAACCAAAGCCCTGATTGGCGGATTCAAACATTCCCTCAAACCCTGACACCTGACACCTGACACCTGACACCGGAGCACCTGACACATGACACAGTTATACGACCAAAATTTCCCGCATATCTCCCCCGTCTGGTCGCGGATATTCCCCATCGAAGCGGAACGCGCCGAGGGGAGTTACATCTACGCCAGCGATGGCCGCAAGTACCTCGATTTCACCTGCGGAATCGGCGTCACCAACACCGGCCACTGCCACCCGAAGGTGGTCGAAGCCATCCGTGAGCAGGCCGGCTTGTTCCTGCACGCCCAGGCCAATATCGTCGTCCACCAGCCGATGCTGCGCTTAATCGAGGAGCTGCGCGCGATTGTCCATCCCTCGATTGACGGATTCTTTTTCAGCAACTCCGGCGCCGAGGCGGTCGAGGGCGCAGTCAAACTGGCGCGCGCGGCCACCGGGCGGCAGGCGGTTATCGTCTTTACGGGCAGTTTCCACGGGCGTACCGCGCAGACGATGATATTGACCACCTCCAAGACCGGGTACAAGGGCAATTCGCAGTTGTTCCCCTCCGGGGTGTATGTCGCCCCGTATCCATACCCCTACAAACTGGGCATGACCGAAGCCGAAGCCAGCGATTATGCCCTCGAAGCCCTCGAGGAATTGCTCGTCAGCCAGGTCGCCCCGCATGATGTGGCCGCGATTTTGATTGAACCTGTGCTTGGCGAGGGCGGCTATGTTCCGCCGCCAGCCTCCTTCCTGAAAGGATTACGCGAACTCTGCGACCGTACCGGTATCCTGCTGATTTTCGATGAAGTCCAGAGCGGCTTTGGGCGCACCGGCAAGTGGTTCGCGCAGGACCACTACGGCATCGTCCCTGACATCATGACCGTCGCCAAAGGAATCGCCAGCGGAATGCCGCTTTCGGGCGTCTTTAGCCGTCTCGACCTGATGAAAAAATGGCCGACCGGCTCGCATGGCGGCACCTACGGCGGCAACGCGGTTGCCATGGCAGCCAGTGTGGCAACCATCCGCGCAATGAAGGAAGAAAAAATGCTCGAAAACGCTGCCGCGCGTGGAATCCAACTCCAGACCGGCCTGCGCAAACTCCAGGAAGAGTACCCGCAGATTGGCGATGTGCGCGGCTTGGGGCTGATGAT
>DAOTZM010000009.1:0-28175 GCA_034434035.1 Anaerolineales bacterium | reverse complement strand
AGGTGTCAGGTGAATATGTATCAGGTGTCAGGTGAATATGTATCAGGTGTCAGGTGAAAAACCCAAACCTGACACCTGATCCCTGGCACGAGAACATGGAGATAGTATGCAAGCAGAACTTACCCAATCACGAAATCACAAAATCACGAAATCGCCCAACTTCTTTGCTTCTATGCGCGAAGACCTGAAGTCGGCCTTGCAGCGCGACCCGGCGGCGCGTTCGCGCTTCGAGATTGCCTTGCTCTACCCCGGCCTGCACGCGATTTGGATTCATCGCGTCTCTCACTGGTTGTGGACGCATGGCGCCAAATTCCTGGCCCGCTGGCTCTCGCAACTGGCGCGCGGCCTGACCGGTATCGAGATTCATCCGGGAGCAAAAATCGGCCAGCGGGTGTTCATCGACCATGGGATGGGCGTCGTCATTGGGGAAACCGCCGAAGTGGGGGATGATGTGACTTTGTATCACGGCGTCACCCTGGGCGGGACATCGCTCAACAAGGGCAAGCGTCATCCTACCATCGGCGACCGGGTCACGATTGGGGCAGGCGCCAAAGTGCTGGGAAATATCACCATCGGGGCCGACAGCCGGATTGGGGCCAATGCGGTGGTGGTCAAACCCGTTCCAGAAAACGCGGTCGTGGTCGGGGTGCCGGGCCAAATCGTCAAGCGGACGCAACCCCATCACGCCGGGGATGCTCCCGACCTGAATCATACCGCCCTGCCGGATGTCTTTGCCAACGCCATCCGCGATTTATTGACCCGGGTCGATGAAACTGATAGCCCGGAGATTGATCTCCGGGCGGTGTATTAGTCGAAGGCAATTCCTAAACAATCGATGCCATACTACCCAGGCAACTTCGGGAAACGATGACCGTGACGGGTACTGAGAAATTACAACTTTTTTACATCTCCCGCATACTCCCATAACCTGCCTCCCCTACAATACAAGCATCAAACCAAACGGAGGCAAAAATGAAAACCCTGAAGCAAAAACTGTTCCTGATTGTTACTCTTCTGTCACTCGTCCTGCTGGCGGTTCCGGCGCAAAGCGCCCTGGCTGCCGGGCCAAACGACCCGCCCGCTCCAGCAGCAACTCCCGACCCGGAGCGCGCCAAAACCCGCCTGGAATGGGCCTTTGCCAACCAGAAACTCACCGTCCTGCGCATTGGCTTGAATCAGGAATACCAGGATGAGTTCATTGCTCGCATCGAAGAATTGGTTGCAAAAGCCAAAGAAAACGGCAAAGATGTTTCAGCCATCGAAGCCGCGCTGGCAGACTACAAAAAGGCCGCCGAAGCGAGTAAGCCGCTCTATGAACAGGCTGCACAACTTGTTCAGGTTCATGCCGGATTTGATGACAACGGCAAAGTGACCGACCTGGACAAGGCGCGCGAAACCGTCAAACAACTGGGCGAAACGCTCAAACAGCACCGTGAAGTGATGGGCGAGGCACTCAAAGCCCTGCGCGAAGCGCTCAAGACCTTCCGCGAAGTCAACCCGCCCCCGGCAAAACCATAGACCAACAACAGGTGACAGTCACTGCCAAAGTGACTGTCACCTGTTACAATCGGGGCATTCCACTACAAGGAGAACCCCATGCGAAACGTCGTTACTTCTGAAAATGCCCCCAAAGCCATTGGCCCTTACTCCGTCGCCATCCAGACCGATGGCTTTGTCTTTTGCTCTGGTCAACTGGGTCTCGATCCGGCCAGCGGTGAACTGGTCGCTGCCGAAGTCGAAGCGCAAACCCGCCAGGCGCTCACCAACCTGAAAAACGTGCTGGAATCCGCCGGTTCGAGCCTCGAAAAGGTCGTCAAAACCACCGTCTTCATCAGAGATATGGCCGATTTCCCCAAAATGAACGCCGTATATGGCGAATTTTTCACATCCGCCCCTCCGGCGCGTTCCACTATCGCCGTTGCCGGGCTGCCCAAGGGCGGATTGGTCGAAATCGAAGCCATTGCGCTGAAATAAGTCTTTTTTTATGGAAACCATCCTGCTTGTTGATGATGAACCATCCATCGTCTCGCTCGCCAAAATGTATCTCGAGCGGGATGGTTTTCACGCCGAATCGGTTGGGGATGGCCGCAAAGCCCTCGAAGCGGTAGGGCGGATTCGGCCTGGTCTGGTCGTTCTCGATGTCATGCTGCCGGGGCTGGACGGTTTCGAAGTCTGCCGCCGCCTGCGCGGGGACGGAAACGAAGTCCCCATCATCATGCTTACGGCGCGCGATGAAGATATCGACAAAATCCTCGGTCTCGAACTCGGCGCGGACGATTACCTGACCAAACCTTTCAACCCGCGTGAACTGGCGGCGCGCGTGAAAGCCATTTTACGGCGCCTGGAAAAAAAGACGGACGCTGCCTCCGCTCCCATGCGGCTCGGCGACCTGGAAATTGACCCCGCGCGCCGGGCAGTCACCGTGAACGGACTCCCCGTGAGCCTGCGTACCCAGGAATTCGACTTGTTGCTCACCCTGGCAGGCCAATCAGAGCGCGTTTTTACGCGCGAGCAACTGCTCGAAAAGGCCTGGGGCTTCGACTTTTACGGCCAGACCCGCACCGTCGATGTGCATATCGCCCAATTGCGTAAGAAAATCGCCGCCAGCCGGGTGAAAATCGAAACGGTAACGGGGGTGGGTTACAAAATCACCGTGTAATATAGACTCCAACGTCCCCTGACGTTGGAGTCGAAAGCCTGGAGACTTTCGACTCCATGTTCTCATCGCTCCGCTCCCGCCTGTGGCTGACGTATGCCTTATTGATTGCCGCCGCACTGTTTGTTGTGGCGGTGGTTTTTCTCATTTACGTCATCCGCAATCCGCTGGTCTACCGGCAGGCTATCCAAAAATTGAACGCGGTGCAGGGGGTTCTGCTGGCGCGGCAGGAAGATTGGGCGAACCTCCCACAACAACGCCTTCAGCAAATTCTGGCCCGGCAGGGCAAAACCCTCCAGGTACGCATCCTGCTGCTCGACGAGGCGCGCGTAGTCATCGCCGATTCAGAACCGCTTGCGTCACAACTCGATTTACGCCGCCTGGCGCGCCTGAACCAGACCACGAACGACATCACCGGACAGCCCTGGCTGTTCAAATTTCAAAGACTGGAGAGCGGAGACACCCTCGTCGTTGCCGTCCCGCGCCCCAAACCAGCCTTCCGAACCATTCTGACCGATGAACTCATGCCGCCCCTGCTGGTAGGGGGCTCTGCCGCCCTGGTTTTGGCGCTATTCCTTGCGTTTGCGGTGGCGCGCTGGGTGGCCGACCCGCTCCAGCGGCTGGTCAACGCGGCCATCGCATTTTCTGGCGAGGACATGCGCCCTCTGCCGTTGGAAGGCCCGCAGGAAGTGCGCGAACTGTTGGGGGCTTTCAACCAGATGACCAGGCGGGTGCAGGCTGGGCAAAAGGCGCAGCGCGAGTTCGTGGCGAACGTTTCGCACGAGTTGAAAACGCCGCTCACCTCCATTCAGGGCTTTGCCCAGGCAATTTTAGATGGGACTGCCGACACGCCCGAAGCGCAAAAACAAGCCGCGCAAATCATCTACGATGAAACCGGTCGAATGCATCGCCTGGCACTCGACCTGCTCGACCTGGCGCGGCTTGATTCGGGAATTGCCGACCTGAAACGAGACTCGCTGGATGTGAACATGCTGGTCAACGGCGTGGTGGAACGCTTTATGCCTCAGGCCCGCGCCGCCGGGGTGACTTTGGACGTGGAAACATCCCCGCTCCCGCCCATCACGGGCGATGGCGACCGGCTGGCGCAGGTGTTTACCAACCTGGTCGATAACGCCCTGAAATTTACCCCACCAGGCGGGCAGATTCTGTTGCGAACGCTGGCTCTCGGCGCTGACGTTGAAATCTATGTGCAGGATAGCGGCGCAGGCATTCCACCTGAATTCTTGTCGCATATTTTCGACCGTTTCTACCAGGCAGACCCGGCGCGCCAGGGCGGGAAAAAACACGGCGCGGGATTGGGGCTGGCAATTGCGCGCGAGATTGTGGCGGCGCATGGTGGTAAAATTAGCGTCCGAAGCACGCCGGGGCAGGGAAGCGTATTCATGGTGCGCCTCCCAAATCCTGGCTTCGTCAATCGAAACTCGTAAATCACTGAATGCCGCCAACAGTTTCTATCGTTGTTCCCTGCCTTGATGAAGAAAAACGCATCCGCACCCTGCTGGATGCGATTTTTGCGCAAACCTACCCACGCGAACTGCTGGATGTGACCATTGCCGATGGGCATTCTACCGACAAGACGCGCGAGGTGATTGCCGCATTCCAGCGCGAACACCCCGGCCTAAAAATCACAGTGATAGACAACGACGCCCGTACTATCCCGGCGGGCATCAATCGCGCCATTGCCGCTTCGCGCGGCGAAATCATCCTGCGGCTGGATGGTCATTCGGGGCCGTATCCCGATTATGTGGAGAAATCGGTCGCAGCGTTGGAAGCGGGCAAGGGCCAGAACGTGGGCGGGGTTTGGGAAATCCGTCCGGGGGCTGAAACGTGGGCGGCGCGCTCGATTGCTATCGCCGCGGCGCATCCGCTTGGGGTGGGCGACGCGCTCTATCGTCACGCGAAACAGGCTGCGGTGGTGGATACCGTCCCGTTTGGGGCCTGGAAACGCTCACTCGTGGAGGAAATCGGCGGGTATGACGAGTCCCTCCTGTCCAACGAAGATTATGAGTTCAATGCGCGCATTCGTCAAAACGGCGGCCAAATCTGGCTCGACCCGGCCATCCGCTCGCTCTATTTTGCCCGCCCGACGCTGGCGGCGCTGGCCCGCCAATACTGGCGTTATGGGTTTTGGAAATTTCGGATGCTGCGCCGTTACCCCGGCACGCTGCGCTGGCGGCAGGCGCTCCCGCCGCTGTTTGTGTTGAGCCTGTTGGGCGGCGCGCTCCTGGCCCCAGCCTGGCCTGTTTTCGGATGGCTGCTGGCCTTTGAACTTCTGGCATATTTTGGTATATTGGGACTGGCGGGACTGCGTTCCACAACCCAATACAGGGGGGCTTTCCTCCTGTTCGGCTTGCCGCTTGCCATCACGGTCATGCACATTGCGTGGGGCAGCGGATTTTTGTGGAGCATCCTGGCAGGAGCGAAGAAAGCATAATGGCTGATATTGTAAGACCGAGATTCCGGTTGACCCCTGGCGAACAGCGCGCGCTTTTGATTCTTGGCGATTTGTTGATGGGAATAGCCGCCCTGATAGGCGGCGTCTATTTCTGGTTTATAGAAGACCCCTGGTTTTTCAGTTTCACCGAGTTTTTCATCGCGCGCACCCCCTCCTGGTTTTACATCCTGCCCACGGGCTGGATGCTGCTGTTGGTCGATTTGTACGACCTGCACCGGGCCGCTAACTGGCGGCGGACGATGCGCGGGGTGACGATTGCGGCCATCGTCGGCGGCGGTGTATACCTGGTGGTTTTTTTTGTGCAAGATGACCCCCGTTTTATCAACCGCCGCACCTTTGCGGCCTTTCTCTTGCTGGTTGTCGTGTTGACGCTGCTCTGGCGCTGGGTATATATTCGCATGTATACCGCCCAGGGCATGGGACGCCGCGTTTTAGTGGTTGGGGCCGGCGCAAACGGGCATACCCTGGCACAGGTGTATTCTGAATTGAAGCCTGCGCCTTTCAAACTGGTAGGGTATATCGACGACAATCCGGAAAAAATCGGCAAGGCAGTGGATGAGTTTCGGATTTTTGGCAGCAGCGACCAGCTATTGCAAATCATCGAGGAACTGAACATTACCGAGGTGGTGGTTTCCATCACCGGTGAAATGCGCGGCCAAACCTTCCAAACCTTGCTGGATGTGCAGGAAAAAGGCATCGAAGTCACGCGGATGCAGACGCTCTACGAAGACCTGCTGGGGCGCGTGCCGATTCACCATCTGGAATCGGATTGGGTACTGCGCTCGTTTGTCGATGAAGCCCGCGCGAGCAGTTTCTACCTGTTCGGTTCGCGCGCGCTCGATATCCTCGGCGCAACGGTGGGGATGGCAATTTTCCTGGGATTGTTGCCATTCCTGGCAATTGCCATCCTGCTCGATGACGGCTGGCCGATTTTTTATTCCCAGCCGCGCCTGGGCAAGGGCGGCGCTCCGTTCAAGATGCTCAAACTTCGTACGATGGTCAAGAACGCTGAGGCCGACGGCCAGGCCCGCATGGCGGCAGAAAACGACCCGCGCGTCACGCGCGTCGGCAACATCCTGCGCATGACCCGTCTCGATGAATTGCCCCAATTTTGGAATGTGCTGCGCGGCGAGATGAGCATCGTTGGGCCGCGCGCCGAACGCGAAGAAATGGTCAATAAATTCCAGAAACAAATCCCGTTCTACCGGGCGCGCCTGCTGGCAAAACCCGGACTCACCGGCTGGGCGCAAATCAATTATGGCTATGCCGCCACCGTCGAAGATACCGGGGTCAAACTGGAATATGATTTATACTATATCAAACACCGCTCCATCCTGATGGATATCGTCATCATACTGCGCACAGTGGGCACCGTTTTAGGAAGAAAAGGGAGATAGGAAATGAAAAAATACCTCGTCACCGGCGGCGCCGGGTTTATTGGCTCGCACATCGTCCGCGCCCTGCTCGAGCAGGGCGATTTTGTGCGCGCGCTGGATAATTTTTCGACCGGCAAACGCGAAAACGTAGGACAGGTTTCCAACCTGGCCCGCTTCGAGTTACGAGAAGGCGACATTCGTGACCAGACGGCGCTGGCCGCAGCCGTGCAAGACATCGACATCATCTTCCACGAGGCGGCTTTCGTCTCGGTGCCGCAGTCGATGGAAGACCCGCTGCCGTGTTTCGAGATTAATCAGCGCGGCACCGAGTTCGTGCTGGAGGCGGCGCGCAAGGCGGGTGTGAAGCGGGTCGTGCTGGCTTCGTCTGCGGCTGTGTATGGAGATTCGGAAGCAATGCCGCTCGATGAGCAGACCCCGCTCAGGCCGCTCTCGCCATACGCGGTTTCCAAACGAGTCGATGAACTCTACGCTGAAATGTATACCCGTTCCTTTGGGCTGGATGTGGTTGCCCTGCGCTATTTCAACGTCTATGGGCCGCGCCAGCGTCCCGACAGCATGTACGCCGCCGCCGTGCCAATTTTTACCCGCCGCCTGGTGGATGGCAAACCTGTCACCATCTACGGCGATGGCGGCCAGACCCGCGACCTGGTCTATGTGGGCGACATTGTGCGCGCCAACCTGGCTGCCAGCGAACACCCCGCCGCGCCGGGGCAGGTCTTCAACGTGTGCAGCGGCGATGAAATCCGGGTCATCGACCTGGCCGAAGCCCTGATGGATTTGTTCCCCAATGCGCCCGCGCCGCAATTCGCGCCTCCGCGCGCCGGAGATATTTACCGCTCGGTGGGCAACCCCCAAAAAGCCGCCAGCCTGCTCGGCTTCCGCGCCCAGACCTCGCTGGCCGACGGCCTGCGGGAGGTTGTGAACTGGATGAAGGGAGAAACTCGATAAGTCGATACTCGTTATTCGATACTCGATATTCGTCACTTTTTAATCGAACGCCGACTATCGAATGTCGAATACCGAATACCGAATATCGAACGCCGAATATCGAACATGCTTTCTCGAAACCGTTTCGTCTTATTCGCTGACCTGTTGCTCATCGTCGTTGCGGCGTTGGGTAGTTATGCTCTGCGCCTGGAACTGACGGAGGACTTCTTCCGGTTCTACCTGCAAGCCGGGTTGTGGCTGGCCGGCACCTCGCTGGTCATTAAACCGGTCATGTATGCGTTGTTCGGGCTGTATCGCCGTCTGTGGGTCTATGCCAGCGTCAGCGAGTTGAAACTGGTGGTAGCGGCGGTGACGACGGCCTCGCTGGCGGTTTCGGCCCTGAACGTTGGCCTGTTCTCGTTGAACGTCTTTGGGCCGGGTTTTTCTCGCTCCGCGCTGGCAATCGATTGGCTGCTCTCGCTGGTGTTTGTGGGCGGCACACGCTTTACCCTGCGCATCCTGGCCGAATCGAACCAGGCGCGCGGCCAGGGCAAACGCAAAAAGATTCTGGTGATTGGCGCGGGTTCTGCCGGGGCGCTGGTGGTCAAAGAATTGCAGAAGAACCGCCAGGTAAACATGGAAGTTGTCGGGTTTTTGGATGACGACCCGGCCAAACAGCGCCACAACTTGATGGGCGTGCCGGTGATTGGCAAAATGACCGACCTGGCGCGCGCGCTGGATGCGCGTCCTATCGACGAGGTGATTATCGCCATCCCCTCCGCGCCGGGGCGGGTGGTGCGGCTGGTGGCAGATGTCTGCCGGTTGAAGGGCGTGCCGTTCCGCACCATGCCGGGGATTTTCGAACTGCTGGGCGGCAAGGTCAGCGTCAGCCGCCTGCGCGAGGTGGATATTACCGACCTGCTGCGGCGGGAACCCGTCCGGCTGGATGACGAATCCATCGGGGCGACGATTGCGGGGAAAACGGTGCTGGTGAGCGGGGCGGGCGGCTCCATCGGGCGGGAACTCTGCCGCCAAATCGGGAGATGGAATCCGCGCCGGCTGCTCCTGCTGGGGCATGGCGAAAATTCCATTTTCGAGACCCTGCTCGAGTTGGGCGAACATTTCCCGAATCTGGACATCCACCCGCTGATTGCGGATGTGCGTGATGCCGGTCGGCTGGAGGCGATTTTTGCCGAACACCAGCCGCAGGTGGTTTTTCACGCGGCGGCCCACAAGCATGTGCCGCTGATGGAGGCCAACCCGGCGGAGGCGGTAACAAACAACGTGCTTGGCGCGAAAAACATGGTCGAAACGGCGGATACATTTGGCGTAGAGCGTTTTGTGCTGGTTTCGACCGACAAGGCGGTGGCGCCCTCGAATGTGTATGGCGCAACCAAGCGGCTTTCGGAAATGCTGGTGCTGGATGCGGCGCGCCGAACGGGCAAACTGTTTACGGTCGTGCGCTTTGGGAATGTGCTGGGCAGCCGCGGTAGTATCATCCCGAAATTCAAGCGCCAGATTGCGGCGGGCGGCCCGCTGACAATTACCCACCCCGATATGGAACGCTTTTTCATGACCATCCCCGAGGCGGTGTACCTGGTGCTGCAGGCTTCGGCCTTTGGCAAGGGTGGGGAGGTCTTTGTGCTGAACATGGGCAAACAGGTGCGGATTTTGGACCTGGCCGAAGACCTGATTCGCCTTTCGGGGCTGGAGCCAGGCCGCGACATCGAGATTGTCTTTACCGGCATTCGCCCCGGCGAGAAGTTGAGCGAGGCCCTTTGGGACCCCGGCACGCCGCTCGAACAAACCGCCCACCCCGATATTTTCCGCCTGGGCAACGGGCGCGATGACACTTCGTCGCTGGAGGAATGGGTCACGCGCTTGCTGGCGCTGGCCCAGGCCAATAATGGCGAGGAAATTCCGAGATTTTTGGATGAAATTATTCCCGGCGCGGCGATTGTTGGGACGAAGATGGATTTGATGGATGTCGTTTAGGGCGATACTCGATATTCGATGTCCGAATATCGAGTATCGAATATCGAATTACCATGAGCCAGGTTTCTTTCGAGCAGTGGAAAGCGTTCTTGAGCAAGTTTGAAAATCCCCATATCCTGCAAACGGCGGAATGGGGTGAGTTGAAGCGCGCCTTTGGCTGGGATGTGGAGCGATTGGTCCATGGCGATTGGGGAATCCAGGTTCTTTTCCGAAAATTACCGTTGGGGTTTACGGTGGCGTATGCGCCGAAGCCGGTATTCAGTATTCAGTATCCAGTATCCAGTATTCAGTATCCAGTATTCAGTGAGCAGTTATCAGTGAACAGTGAAGAGTTTTGGCGCGAAGTGGATGAAGTTTGCCGCAAAAAACGGGCTGTGTTTCTCAAAATCGAGCCTGACGAATGGGAGTCCAAAGTCTCCCGACTTTGGATGAACCCTCCAAAATCAGGAGATTTTGGAGTCCGGGTTTCGCCGCACAACATCCAGCCTCCCCGCACCATCATCGTCTCGCTGGAAGGTTCAGAGGATGAGATTTTAGGCCGCATGAAGCAGAAATGCCGTTACAACGCGCGCCTGGCCGAGAAAAAGGGCGTCAGCGCGCGCAGTTGGGACGACCTGGAGGGCTTCCACCGCATGATGACCGTCACTGGCGGGCGGGATGGGTTCGGGGTGCATTCGCTGGAATATTATCGCAAAGCCTACGAGTTGTTCCACCCTGTCGGCATGGCCGACATCCTGGTGGCGGAATATGAATCCCGGCCATTGGCGGCGCTGATGGTGTTTGCGCTCGGCCAGCGCGCTTACTATCTCTACGGCGCGTCCACCGGCGAGGAGCGCAACCGGATGCCGGCCTACCTGCTCCAGTGGCGGGCGATGCAGTGGGCCAAAGCGCGCGGATGCAGCGAGTACGACCTGTGGGGCGTGCCAGATGCCGACGAGGAGACCCTCGAAGCCCAATTCGAGACCCGTCACGACGGCCTGTGGGGCGTCTATCGCTTCAAGCGCGGCTTCGGCGGGCAGGTCAGGCGGGCGGCGCAGGCGTTGGACAGGGTGTACATACCCTGGTTATACTGGGCGTATTTGAAGTTTATGGCAAGGAGAGAAATATGAACCCCGTTATCCCTCGTATCCGCTTTGCCCACCTGCCGACCGCCGTCGAAGAAATGCCGCGTCTGACGGCGGCCCTGGGCGGCCCCAAACTGCTCATCAAACGCGATGACCAAACCGGGCTGGCCTTTGGCGGCAACAAAACCCGCAAACTGGAATTCCTGGTCGCCGAGGCCAAAGAACAAGGCGCCTGCCTGCTCATCAGCGGTGGGGCGATGCAGTCCAATCATTGCCGTCAAACGGCCGCTGCCGCCGCCAAATTTGGCCTGGACTGCATCCTCGTGCTGGCAGGGGAACACCAGGAGGAGCCATCCGGCAACCTGCTGCTCGATTTCCTGTTCGATGCGGATGTGGTCTGGGTGGAACAGCGCGAGGAGCGTGACGCCAAACTGCAGGAAATCTACCAGAAGGCGCAGGAATCGGGCTGCAAGCCGTATCTCGTGCCGTACGGCGGCAGCAGCCCGGCCGGGGCGCTGGGCTATGCCTTCGCGGTAGAGGAAATGCTGGGGCAGGGCATCCGCCCCGAGTGGATTGTCTTCGGCACATCCAGCGGCGGCACGCACGCCGGGCTGGCGCTAGGGCAGCGGGTGTTCGGCTATGAGGGCAGGATTCTGGGAATCAGCATCGACGAACCTGAAACAAAACTCAAAACACACGTCGCCGCGCTGGCTTCGGAGGCGAGCGAAAAATTGGGGCCGCGCATCCAGTTTTCCCCCGATGAAATTCTCGCCAACGACAGGTATTGCCAGGCCGGATACGGCGTCTTTGGCGAGGGCGAGCGCGAGGCGATTGCGCTCTTTGCCCAAAACGAAGGCATCCTGCTCGACCCGGTTTATACGGGCCGCGCCGCGGCCGGCATGATTGACTTAATCCGGCAGGGATTTTTCAAGAAGGATGAAACGGTCCTGTTCTGGCACACCGGCGGCCAACCGGCGTTGTTTGCCGGACAATACCAGGACGAGATTTTGTAAGGACATTGCTCATGGACCCCTCATTGGTTGGCGTTCCAGACCTGCTGGAGCAGGCGCAGTGCGGCGGCGGGCGCATCTTCCCCGCTGACAGCCCAAACGCGAATCCCGTAAGGCTTCCATTCTTCATCGGCGCGCTGGCTGAGGGCCGCAATTCCGCCCCGGCTGGCGAGGTAGGATGCAGGCGCTTCAGGAGGGAGTTTGAGAACGTTGACGATGACCCCGCCCCCCGCCTGGCGCATGACGCGCCCGACCGATTGCATCACCAAAAACGTACCAATGGCGTTGACTTCGAATGCACGGTGCAAATCCCACTCGTCCAGGTCGAGCAGGGGGGCGGGCGGCTGGACGTTGGCGCAGTTGACCAGCGCGTCGATGCGGCCAAAATCGTCCATCACCTGGTTGACCATCGCCTGGACGGCCACTTTTTTGGCGACATCGTGAATATACGCGCGGGCCTGCCCACCAGCGGCGATAACTTCATCTACAAGGGTATCGACATTCAGCGGGGAGATGTCGTTGGCGGCGATGATGGCCCCGCGCGCGGCAAGTTGCCGCGCCAGGGCGCGCCCGATTCCTTTTCCCGCGCCGGTTATCAAGGTTACTTTCCCAAAGAGTTCCTTCATGGCTGTTTCTCACAGATCGGAATCCCGTTTGGCGTCCGTTTGGCGTTCAGTTCCAGTCCAAAATAGGGCGAGGGATCGTAGGTGTTTTCGATTTCGAGTTCGTTCTTGAAATTGCCTTTACCGTCGTCTTCGACAATCGAAATGTGCAGGTGCACGCCGACCGGGTTGCCGGGGCTGCCGGAGTAATTTCCCTGGTAGCCGAGCAGCGTCCCTGCTTCGACATATTTTTCGGTTGTTCCGGGCGGGAAATCGGCGGCGATGAAGGAATTACCATCCGGCCCGGCCAGGTGAGTGTAATAGACCCAAATCTGCCGACCTGGCTGGAGCGGGTCGCTGGGGACGCGCACAATCAGCGAGGATTTCCAATCCGTTTGACGGGTGAGATAGCCGGGATAGGCGGCGTAGATTGGGGTGACGCCCGCCGCGCTCCCGGCGAAGATGTCAATGCCCGCGTGACGGTGGCCGGGACGGAAGGAATCATCCCATAAGAAACCGACCATGCCGTCGGTGGGGAAAAGGAAGGGCGCTTTGCCGCAACGGGTTCCGGCCCGGATGACCAGCCGGGCCTGGGAAGCCGGGTCGCGCAGGAAGGTCCCGACGGTCAGGCCGCGCGTCCCGCTCGAACGGAACTCGCGGTAGAGATAGAATCCCAGCCCGGCCAGAAGGCCAAGGATGACGAGCGCGAAGATAGCTTTTTGGTTCGACATGTGGGGGCTTATACTTTTTGCAGTGGCGGGATGCCCGATTGTAACAGGTGACAGTCACTTGAGAAGTGGCCGTGTTCCACGTCTCCATTCGTTTCCCTTTGCCCAGGCCCAATCTCCGGCCACCACCAGGAGCGACAGGCCGATTGCCAGGGCCAGCGTATTGCGGATGCCCAGGTTGAACCCAATGCCGAGGTAGCGGAAGGCGTACCAGTGGGTAAAGACGACCAGGATGATGGCTTCGACAGCCAGGATGCGCAGGAACCAGCGGTCGAGCGTGATTTTCAGGCGTTCGCAGGCCATCGCCGCCAGCATGGCCATCCAAACCAGGATGCTCACCCGGTAACGCGGGTTATCCCATTGGTCGCCGCCGCCGCGCAGGGCCGCAATCACAATCCAGGCCCACACGACAGTTGAAACCCACAGCCATTGTCGGCGCTGGCGCGGCTCGGGCAGGCGCCAGGCGGCAAAGGGCGCGTAGGCCAAAATCGGAAGCAACGCATACCAGCCCGCGGCGCGCAATCCGCCGACCACCTGCCAGAAGGGCCGGGCGGGCTGCTCAATCAGCGCGGCGGGCAGCACCGGCTGTAAAATGCCGTAGCCGGTCACAAAGGGCAATTGTAAAAATGGCGGCAGGGTCTCGAAGAGCAGTTGCACAACCCCCGAACCTTGCCCGAGCAGGTATTTGTCCCAGCGCACCGCCTCGCGCACCCAATCACCGAAGATTCCCAGCGGCCCGCCGCGCATCGAAACCACGCCCTCCCAACTGACGGCCAGCGCAGCCAGCGCAACAACCAGAACGGCCAGAGTGGGCAGAACAAACTTCCATGAAAGCCCGTGTCCATCCAGGAAGAGCCAGCCAAGCGAGACGAACACCAGCAGGGCGGCGAAGCCTGGCGAAATAGTCAGCAGCCCGAGCAGGGCGACCACGGTCAAGAAAAACCTGTATCCAAAATGAGGCGATTGGGGATTCCGCAGGAGCAAAACGCCGTAAAAGCCCATCGCCAGGAGCAGGATGATGAACGGTTCCCGCATCTGTGATGCGCCCAGCAAGATGGATTCTGGCAAAAGCGTCATCACCCACCCCACCCGGCGGGCTGCCGATTCACCCAACGCCTGCCTCGCCGCTAAAACGGCAAAGACCACGCCCAAGCCGCCCGCCAGCGCTGCCAGCGTCACCACCCAGAGCGGCTGGTGCGCGCCTGTCGGGATGACGCGATACACCAGCGCCGAAAGCGCCAGCAGGCCGCCGTATTGGTCAGATTCATGCTTTCCCGAAAAGGCATCCGTCAGCGGGCGGTCGGATTGGGCCAGTTCCCAGGCGGCGGTATCGCGCCGGAAAGCATCGTAAAACAAGTAGCCGGTCTGTTGGGTTTCGGTATCATGGCCGAGGATGGGCAAGGTGTAATAGGCAAACACGCCAATCGCCAGGCGCAGGGCGAAGGCGAGGAGAAAGAAGCGCAAGAGCGGACAAGGGCGAAATTTCATAACCGCGAAAGGAGAAACGTCTCCTGAAAAACCTGGATGAGCTGAAGAAACACCCGGCTGAGCGCTCACGGCGAATCTTTATGTTTGGAGCAGCAACTTCCTCGCAAGGCTGTTTTCAATACCGGTTGGTATTCAGGTGGCAAATCGCAATTGCCAGGGCGTCGGCGGCGTCGTCGGGTCGGGGAATTTCGGGCAGGGTCAGCAGCACCCGCACCATCTCCTGCACCTGGCGTTTATCCGCAGAGCCATACCCGGCTACTGCCTGCTTGACCTCGTTGGGGGTGTATTCGGCCACGTCCAGGCCGTTTTGGGCGAGGGCCAGCAGTAACACCCCGCGCGCCTGTCCCACCCCAATGGCGGTGCTGATATTTTTCTGGAAAAAGAGTTTTTCGACGGCGGCGGTTTGGGGGTGAAATCTGTCCAGGATTTGGTTGAGTTCCTGGTAAAGCACATCCAGGCGTTCAGGAGCGGGCATATCTTTGGGAGTAGTAATGACGCCGAAATCAACCGTTTCGAGCGAGCCGTCGCGGTGCTGGCGCACCAGGCCGTAGCCGGTGGCGGCGGTTCCGGGGTCGAGGCCGAGGGCGAGGGTCATTTTTTAATCAATTCGAAGATCTGCATATCACCGATATCCAATAACTTGTAGACTGGTTTGTCGGTCAAATCTTCAATCGAGTACCGGCTTTTCTTGACGATATAAAATGTCCTGCCGGTTTCGGTTTGACGAGGCAGGTCGCGGCCTGGCATATCGTAATACCAAAAGTAAAAATGCACTGATACGTTGGCTGTCGTGGTGACGTGAATAGCGTCATTCTCGGTCAAAATTGGTTTGAGATACTGTGCCACGATGGGAGATTCAGGAAAGGCACTGGTATCGGTATATTTGGCTATCACGTTATTAGATATGAGAGTTAGCCCAAAAACGATGCTGCCAGCTAGCACGACCGTTTTTGCGGCGCGCTGATAAAAACAGGGGATGTATCGAATCAAATGCGCGAAGCCATAATCCATGACAGCCAGGGTAAACGGGATGAAGTAAATCCAGGAGCGGGCGTATGGAGGGCGACTTTGCGCAAAAACGACAAGGAATCCCCCCAGCAGCAGGAAGGGTAAAAGGAAAAAGACTCGCCAATCCTTCCTCTTGAAAGAAAACACCCCCCCTGAAATTAAGAGCGCAAACCCGCCGAGAAGCATGGCTAGAGGAATATCGCGTGTTATTTGGCTGAACACCGCCAAGATGGATTGAAAACTGTTGCCAAGCCATTGTTCTCGGGGAATGGGCGCGACAAACTTGTTCAATGTAATTGAAGTGACATCTCCAGTCACCAGGATGACAGGAAGGTAAAACAGAAATGTAAGCCCGCCGCTGATCAGGCCATAAGGAACTGTAAACTCAAAGAGTATCCACTTCCAATCTTTCTTGTTCTGATAAAGCAGGAAGGCTATCCAAAGGTAAAGCCCCGCAACGCCCAACAGGGCCGATGGAATTGCCAGCAGCGCCGCCGCGGACAAGAATCCCAGGGTAAGCAATTTCAGGCGGGAGGGTGACGCTGCGAATTGCAGTCCACATAAGGCAAGTGTGAGCAGCAGAAAGACAACCAGGGTGTAGCCGCGTGCATTGGTTGCGTACAGAACAAGATAGGGGAAGGTTGCTGTCCCAGCCGCAGCCAGTATGCCTGTGCCTGGAATTCGCCCTAAAGCCCTGGCCAGGTAAAAGGCCAGCGCAATACTCCCAATTCCTGCCAGGAAAGCCGGAAAACGAATGATCGCCGGTTCGGCGCCAAAAAGGAACACTGACAGCCTCGATAGCATCGTATTCAAGATGTGATTATTTGGCTCATTGTACCGAAACATCGACCATATGTTGCCGTTGACGTAGTTCAGGAACGTGTACGCCTCGTCGCCGCGCATGGGCTGGGAAAGAAAATAAGTGTAAACGCTTGCGCCGGTTATCAGGATAGGCACCAACAATCTGGATTCGTTACTGGGCTTGGAATTCCAATTGACGAAATAGCGAACGCCGGCCCGAATTTGCACAGGCAGGGAGCGAAAAAAAACAAGACCGTCCTCACCCCAGCTTCCTGCTCCCCGTTTTAGACGCAGCCATCCATAAAATGCAATTGAAATGAACATCAAACCCAATGCCAAGCCTATTTGCGTTACCGCATTTTCCCGTCCAACGAGTTGCTTCGGCCAGGCTGGTAGGCTGGCAGCCCTGGCGGTCAGCAGGCTGAACAACACCAAGCAGGCCCCGGATAAGGCAAGTGAAATTTCAACAACAAATTTATTCAGTTTCATGGTTGTAAATCAATACCGCCACGAAACAAATGTGGATGCCAATACTGTGTTTCGCGGCTGTGAAATTGAATGCGCTTTTGCGCTTTTTATTCCGCTTCGAGCGCCGCCAGGGCTTCCTCGGAGAGTTTCAGATTATGATAGACGTTCTGCACATCGTCGAGGTCTTCGATGGCTTCGACGAATTTCAGCACCTGTAGGGTTTCGTCCACGCCCAGTTCGAGGTCTTGCTTGGCAATCAGGCGCAGGCCGGCTTCTTCGGGGCTGACTTTGGCCGCGTGCAAGGCGTCGGAAATGGTCTTGAACGATTCGACCGGCCCAATGATTTCGACATTTTCGCCATCTTCCTGCACGTCATCTGCCCCGGCTTCGATGGCGAGTTCGAAGGCTTTATCGTAGGATAACTGGCTGGCCGGGAAAGCAAAGTAGGATTTGCGTTCGAACTGCCAGCCAACCGCGCCGGGTTCCGCCATGTTGCCGCCGTTCTTGTTGAACGCATGGCGCATATCGGCTACGGTGCGGTTGCGGTTGTCTGTCATGCATTCGACCATCAGGGCCGAGCCGTGCGGGCCGTAGCCTTCCATAGTCAATTCTTCCAGCGCGCCGCCTTCTTTGTCTTCGCCCGTTCCGCGCCGGATGGCGCGTTCGATGTTGTCCTTCGGCATGTTCCCGGCGCGCGCTTTTTCGACCGCCAGTTGCAAGCGCACATTCGAACCGATATCGCCGCCGCCCAGGCGCGCGGCCATCACAATTTCACGCGCCAGGCGGGTAAAAATTGCGCCCCGCTTGGCATCTGCCGCGCCTTTCTTGCGGCGAATGGTAGCCCAATGGCTGTGACCAGACATAAAACCGTTCTCCTTCTTGTAAAAACCCGCTTTTGTGGGGATTTTGGTGATTGAGTGCGAGAATTATATCACACGGCCTTATGCGAAAAAGCCAACGCCCAGCGCCTTTGGCCCGGCATGAACCACAATTGCAGGCGGCAGCAGGTAGATGGGAATGTCCGGGATATCGGTGCGGGCGGAGAGTTCGGCACGCAGGGCTTCCGCTTCGTCCTCGGCATCGATGTGGATAACGCACAGGTGGGAATCTGTCCGGCTGCCCACCTGCTCGGCGACAATCTCAAGCAAACGCCCTACGGCGCGTTTTTTGGTGCGTTCCTGGTCGAAGGGCGCGACTTGCCCCTCCTTGATTTGCAGGATGGGCTTGACCTGTAACAACTCGCCGAGTAACGCTTTGGCTGCGCCGATACGTCCGCCGCGCTTGAGATATTCGAGCGTATCGAGAACGAAATAGATGTGACCGCGCGGAGCCATTTCGTTGACGCAGGCTTCGATTTCATCGGCAGTCTTGCCCGCTTTCAGCATGTCATCGGCGAGCAGGGTGAGCGTCCCCTGGTTGCAGGCCAGCGTCTGGGTATCGATGATACGAATGTCGGCCTCAGGAAAATCGGTTTTGGCGGTTTCAACCGAGCGCACCGTGCCGCTTACTTTGGCCGAGGGCGCAACGTCTTGGGGTTGACCTTCGAGGCCTTCAATTTTTGCAGGAAGGTCGCGGTGTCGATTTCGCTATCGTCGCGGTAAGAGGTTTCCCCAAAAATCACAATTTGCGGGATGACCGGGATGCCGCGCGCGCGCATGGTTTCGAGCGGGAATCCGGTCAGGGTGTCGGTCACAATTCGAATCATGGTGTCTCCTTGTCAAGGTTTAGAAGTTTTTTTCCCTCAATCAACAACTTGTCATAGCATTGTTCGAGCGCGGGGTTCGCGCCGCGCAGCCCGGCCACGACTTGCTCGGTCCACAAGAGGTATTGTTGTTTGCGTGAGAACGACCAGCGGCGCGGTGGGGAATAGAGCAAGTCATTGACGTTACTGATTTTATCGGCCAGTTTAATCAGTTTGGCCTTGAACGAGATATGCGACGCATGTTCGATTTGCAGTCGTTTGCGGCGCATTTTGGGCAGGGATTTATCGTCGGTCACTTCCAGCACCAGCCCCAACACTTCCTCGCCAAACGCCTGCCGAATCTCAGCGGGGGCAGTGTCGGTATCTTCGAGGGTGTCGTGCAGGATAGCCGCCGCCAGAGTGGCTTCATCGCGCACGCCGCCCACCTCCCACAATAGGCGCGCCACCTCGATTGGGTGGTTGATGTATGGCGAGCGCGCCTGGTCCCGGCGGCGCTGGTCGCGGTGCTTGAACGCCGAAAAATGGATGACGTTTAGCAAGTTGCCGGTGAGTTCATCGAAGAGTCTGTCCATGTTGGCCTTGAAAATCATGCTGTTGGATTTGTTCTAACACAAAGGTTTCGCGGGCCAGCCACTGATAGGTGGAACGCGGGCCGGCGCGCAGTATGGCCTGGTTGACCCGCAATGCCTCGCCAATCTCGACCCAGGCAGGTTGGAATCCCAGGTCTTTTTCGTAGTCATCGAGGCGCTGTTCTGAAAATGTTGGCTCAACCTGGCACCAATAATAATACGAAGTCATCCTGAATACATCATATCCGCGTTCTTTGGGAACATCATACTCGATGACTTTGCCGAATGGCTGCTCGATGCCTGTCATGTCTGCGCCAGTCTCCTCGCGGATTTCGCGGAAGAGCGCCTGGTGGTGGGTTTCGCCAGCCTGCACCCCGCCGCCGGGAAATTTATAATCCCGCAGTTCGGTGGAATACAGCAGCAACAACGCATTCCCGTGCGCAATGATGCCGCGCACCGCCTCGCGGGAAACCGTTTTGCCGGTAAGGGGAACGCCCGGACTGCGCATGATTTCCTTCAGCAATTCCATGACCTTTGCCCTGTTACAAATCCTTTCGGTAGACCCGGTGGGCCTTATAAAAATCTACACCCAAATCGCGCAGTTCGCGCTGCATTCGGTCGTTTTCGAGACCGATTTGCACCAGTTCGGCGTGCCGGAACTGGCCGCTTTCGCGGATGGTTTTACACATTTCGCTGAACAGGATAGCCGTGCCGCCCAGCCCGCGATACTCGTCAATCATGCCTGCGCCGTTGATGTTAATCCAGTCGGTTGTTTTCATCGCGCGCAGCAGCGCCAACCAGCCAAACGGCAGCAATTTGCCGCCCGTCTTTTGCACTGCGGCGGAAATATCGGGGTAGGCCAGCAGGAAACCCACCGGTTTCTCGCCTTTCATCACTACCTTGACCAGATTGGGGTCGGCGAACCACAACACCTGGTCGGCCATGGCCTTCACTTCGTCATCTTCGAGCGGGTATGTGCCGGTCGTGCCTTCGAGCGCGCCATTGTACAGTTCCTTCAGGTGCGGAACCAGCGCGCGCAGGTCGTTTCGCGTTTGGTAGCGGGCAATGTGGAGACCGCGCCGCTGCTGGATTTTCGCGGAAAGTTGGTGAATCCGCTCCGGGAATTCGGCCTGCGGATTCAAATACCCGGAAACGGCCTCGCTGACCATTTGAAATCCCAGCCGCTCGAGCAGCTCGGGGTAATAAGGCGGATTGTAGGGCAGCCCAAAAGCGGGACGATGCGTGAAGCCCTTCACCAGCATCCCGAAGCCGTCCAACACGGTGAAGCCTTTCGGCCCGGTCAGTTCCGTCAGACCCCGCTCGCGCGCCCATGCTGAGGCGGCCTCGAACAGGCGGGAGGCGGCTTGGGGGTCGTTCTCGCACTCGAACAGGGTGAAAAACCCGGCGCGGGTCCCGTTGTAGATGTTGTAACGCCTGTTTTCAAGCACCGCGAGGCGGCCTACGGGGAGTCCGTTCCGCGCGGCGAGGAAAAAGGCGGCCTGTGAATGCTGGTAAAACGGGTGACGCCTGGGGTCGAGAACCAGCCTCGCTTCCCCCTCCAAAGGCGGAACCCATTGCGGGGTGTCTTGATAGAGTCGGAAGGGCAGGCTCAGGAAAGCCTGAACCTGTTTTTTATGAGCGAAGTTGACCGGGATGATGTCCATAAGGCGGCGCAAATTGTCAATTTGCGCTACTGCATCGATTCGGCGCGGGATTTCATTTGGGCGCGCAGACTATGCACGTCATGGTCGATGGTGAAAAACGCGCCGAGGTATAGGAGAAAACACAGGCCCCAGGCAAAAGTACTTATCCACAAGATGGCGGTTTTCAGGTCGTAGGCGGTGGCGATGAGACCAGCCAGGAGCGGGGCGCTGGCCGCGCCGAAGTTTTCGATGAAGTATTCCACCGACTGGGCCGTGGAGCGCACTTCGGGAACAGTGATGTCGTGGACAATTGCAACTGTGTTAGGAGCGGCAAAGGGCATGAAGAGCGCAGTCAGGGTCATCAGGATGAAAAATTGACCGCGTTCAGCAATGGGTGTTTGAATCGCCAGCACCAGGAATACCGCGCCCAAAAGCACCCCTGCGCTGGAGACCAGCAAACGTCCTTGATTGGCGCGCCGAAAGGCCCAATCGCCCAGCCAGCCGCCCAAAAATGTGCCAATCGCCAGCACAAAAACAACCGGGGCCATCGTCATCAGCACGGCGTCGTTGTCGTAGCCGCGTTCGCGCATCAGGTAGCCAAAAAAGAAATAAGTAATGACGTTCCACGGGAAAACGCCCGCGAACCCTTGCAGGAAGACGAACCACATCGTCTTCTTCTTGAAAATTTCACGCGCTTCACGCCAATTGAATCGGAACTGGCTCATCTCGGTCATGCCCTCGAACTCCGGCTCGGCTTTGCCGCGCGGCATGTCCTTGACGCCAAAGTACATCAGCACGGCAATGACCAGGCCGAGCGTGCCAGTGATGTAGAATACGCTGCGCCAGCCGCCAATCAGTGGAGCAACCATCAGCGCCAGAATCATGCCAACCAGGTAGCCTATCGGCTGGGCCAGTTGCAACAAACCGTAGACTTTGCCGCGCAGGTTGGGTCCAAAATAATCGGCCACCAGCGAATACAAGCCGGGATAAGATGAGTCATCGATTCCGGTCGAAGCGCGGGTGACGAGGAACTGCGGGTAGGTGCGCACGATGGCGCTCAACCAGGTGGTCGCGCCCCAGATGAAGGATGCCAGCGCCAGCAATTTGGCGCGCGCGTAGCGGTCATACAGGTAGCCCCAGATGGGATACAGCAAGGTGCTGACGACCAGCGCGCCGGTATTGATGAGTCCCCATTGCAAGTCGGTGAGGCCGAACTCTTTCATCACCGGTTCCTGCATCGAGCCAATCATCAGGCGGTCGGTCTGGTGCAGAAGCATGAAAAAGAAAAATATAGCCACGACGAACCAGCGATAACGCGAGATATTTTCTCTCATGGGCAGCCTCGTGAACGAGCCAATAGACCTCTTGCAAAACGATTATCCCGCAGGCTGTTTGCGCGCTTATGGCCTTGCAAAATCCTGCGGGACGTTGGTTCCATGCAAAAAGTTTACATCAAAATTGGGGGTAATTCCAGTGACAGGTGTCAGGAAATCAGGCGCATTATGCCTTAAAAAAACTGGGTTTCGTACAACTCGGAGTAGATGCCGCCAATCCGCAGCAGTTCGTCATGCGTACCATATTCTTCGATGCGTCCCCGGTCGAGGACCAGAATCAGGTCGGCGGAGAGAATGGTTGAGAGGCGGTGCGCAATCACAATGCTGGTGCGCCCGGCCATGACGCGCTTGAGAGCCTCCTGGATGAGGGCCTCGGACTCGCTGTCGAGGTGACTGGTGGCTTCATCCAGCACCAGTATCTTGGGATTTTTCAGGATGACCCGCGCCAGGGCAATCCGCTGTTTTTCGCCGCCGCTCAGCCGGTAGCCGCGCTCACCGACGACGGTGTCGTACCCTTCGGGTAGTCCCATGATGAAATCGTGGATATTGGCCGCGCGGGCCGCCGCTTCGATGTCCTCCGGCGCGGCATCCGGCCTGGAGTAAGTCAGGTTGGTGCGGATGGTATCGTGGAACAAGCAGGTCTCCTGCGTTACCATGCCAATCTGGGCCGCCAGGAAACCCAGGCTATACTCGCGCAGGTCGTGGCCGTCCAGGCGGATGCTGCCCCCGGTTGGGTCATACAGGCGCGGGATGAGATAGGTGAGGGTGGTTTTGCCAGCCCCTGAGCGGCCAACCAGCGCCGCCAACTGTCCCGGCGCGGCGTGGAAGGAGATGTTCGACAGGGCGACTTCGCGCGCCTGGGTTCGGGACAGAAACGAAACGTCCTCGTCCTCCTCCCAACCCTTCGCGGCTGGGGCCTTTTTCCCGTTTCCCGGCTTTTCACTATCGCCTGAACCCTGTCCGCTAATGACCGCTTTGACATTGTCCATGCTCCCATAGCGTTTGACCTCGCTAAGGAGTTTGGATTCGTCCAGGTCATAGCGGAAACTGACGTTCTCGAAGACCAGGTCGCCTATCACTTCTTCAGGCCGGTGCGGATTGGGCGTTTCGATGATATCGTGTGGCAGGTCGATGACCTCGAAGACGCGCTCGAAACTGACCATGCTGGTACTGAACTCGACCGGCGCGCCCGCCAACCCTTGCAGCGCTCCGTAGAGTTGGCCGAGATATGCCCCAAAGGCCACAATCGTGCCAACCGTAAAGACATCCGTAATCACAAAATAACCGCCCAACCCATAGACCAGCGCCGTGCCGACCGCGCTGACCAATCCCATGATGACGAAAAAGGCCGAGCCAGTCACGGCGCGTTCGATGCCCATCTCGCGCACGCTCGCCGCGCGCTGCCTGAAGCGCTGTTCTTCCTCGCTGGCGCGCCCGAACAGTTTGACCAGCAGCGCCCCGCCGATGTTGAGAGTCTCGTTCATGTGGGCGTTCATCTGGGCGTTGACATCCATCGCGCGCCGGGCAATATCGCGCAGGCGTTCACCCAGCTTGCGGGCAGCCAGGATAAAGAGCGGCAGGATGACCACACTGACGAGCGTCAACTGCCACTGCAGGGTGAGCATCACCGCCAATAGCGCCACCGCCTGGATGAGATTCGTCACCATCCCGACGATGGTGTTGCTGATGGCGTTCTGCGCCCCGACCACGTCGTTGTTCAGGCGGCTCATCAATTCGCCGGCTTTGGTATTGGTGAAAAAGCGCAGGCTCATGCGTTGCAGCCGGGCGAAAAGCGCCACGCGCAGGTCGTATATGACGCCCTCGCCCACGCTGGCGTTCAACCGCCGCTGGATGACGCCAATCGTTCCGCTCAGAATCGGGACGAACAGGAGCGCCAGCGCCAGCATGGTCAACTGGTCCAGGTCTTTGGCGGGCAATACCGTGTCGATGAGATGCCGAAAAATCAACGGCGAAACCAGCCCCAGGCCGGTACTCAGCAGAATCATGCCCAGCATCCCGGCGATGTGTCTCCAGTAGGGGCGGGCATAGGCCAGGACTCGCAGGAGCAATTCTTTCGTTACTTTTTGGGGCTTTTCATCCCCCGAACGAACATAAGCAAACCAGCCGCCACCGTGCATGTTTTCTCCAGGTTGTGGATTTGTTTCTACTCATTTTGCCCCCACCTGCCGATTTTGGCAACCGGAGAAATTGGCAGGTTTATAAAACGCAAACAGGCTGCGGCGTGGGCAGCCCGTTATTGACGTGGCTTTTTCAAGCCAGGCTGTCGAGGAAGGCCATCTCTTCGTCGCTCAGTACCAGGTCAACGGCGGCCAGGTTCTCGGCCTGGTGCTGCGGGTTGAACGAGGTCGGGATGGCGATGACGCGCGGCTGCCGCGCCAGCCAGGCCAGCCCCACCTGGAAGGTCGTCAACCCGCGCTGGCGGGCAAAATCGGCCAGTTTTTTGCCCTTGAAAAAGCGGCTCTTGACCGGCGAATAGGCCGTCAGCAGGATGTTATTGGCCTGGCAGTAGGCCAGCACGCCGTTTTTGACATACGAGCGGTCGGGGATGCTGTAGGGAACCTGGTTGGTCAGGAGCGGTGTCTCAGACAGGGCCTGGGCTTCCTTGAGCAATTTCAGATTGAAGTTGCTGACGCCCAGGTGTTTGACCCTGCCCTCGCGCACGAGTTGATTCAGGGCGCGGAAGGTCTCTGGCAGGTTCATGTCCCGTTCCGGCCAGTGAATCAGGTACAGGTCGAGGGTGTCCATTCCCAGGCGGCGCAGGCTGTTCTCGCAGGAGCGCAACACGTCGTCATATTTCAAGTGGCTGGGGCTGACTTTGGACGTGATAAAGACACTCTCCCGCGCAATTCCCGCCTCGCGGACGGCGCGTCCAACCAGTTCTTCGGAATGCCCGGCGGCGTAGTATTCGGCGGTGTCGAAGTGGGTATAACCCAACGCGAGCGCGGAACGCAGGGCAGCCACTGAGCGCTCATCCTGTGATGGGTCGGCGGTTGCTTCGCCGCCAATCGTCCAGCAGCCAAAGCCGATTTTGGGGACTGCGGCGCCGTGTACGGTTTCGAATTGCATAGATACCTCGTTGGGGGTTATTCCGGCTCGATGGAAAAATGCAGTGGATAGCCTTCCAGCCCGGCGGCGAAGTGCGCCTTGTTCACCCGGCCTTGCGCCTCGCTTTTGGGAAGGGTCTGCACATAAGCGCTCCCCTTATGATGGGCAATCAGCATGATGGTGACGGCGTCTGGCCCGGCCACAAAGAAAATCCGCTCCAGGATGTACACGACGAAATCCATCGGCGTTACGTCGTCGTTGTGGATGATGACGCGATAGAGCGGCTCCAATTCCGTTTCGGGCAATTCGATGACGCGCGGGATGGCGCGTGATTGGGTCCTGGGCATAAGAAAATGATAACATAAAATGATGCCCTGATTCCAGACCCTTCAGGCAAAATGTTTACAATTTGTTCCTTGATTACCAGCCCCAAATGTTATAACATTGCGACGGCGTGAGAACTTGCCAGGATTGGCAAGTTCTCCCCGGTCATTTCCAAGGAGAAAACCATGTCCGAAACAACTTTACTCGCTGAAGAAAAGCCTCCCAGTCGACTCAAGCCCGAAAAACCCTGGCTGGTGGCCGTCCTCGCCAATATCAAGGATGATAACATTCCGCTCCCGCCGGATGTAGCTGCCGATGCCCTGGCCGATTACGACCACATCGAAACCATCGACTGCATCCGCGCCGCCATCGAGACGGACGGACACCGGACGGTCTTCCTCCAGGCCGACCGCGAACTCCCCTTTACGTTGAGAGAAATCAAACCCGATATTTGCTTCAACATCGCCGAGGGACTGGGCGGCGACGCCCGCGAAGCGCAAGTCCCGGCCCTGTTGGAGATGCTGCGCATCCCGTACACCCATTCGCGCGTGATGGCGAATGCCCTTTCGCTCGATAAAACCCTCACCAAACGCATTTGGCGCGACCGCCGCCTGCCGGTGGCCCCCTTCCAGGAATTTATTGTCGGCGATGAGCCGCTGCGCCCCGAACTGCGCTTCCCGCTCTTCGTCAAACCGGCCCGCGAAGGAACCGGCATGGGTGTCGATACCAAAGCCGTGGTCAACAACGTCATCGAACTGCGTGAGCGCGTCAATTACATTATCCAGGTATACCGCCAGCCGGCCCTGGTGGAAAGTTTTCTCTCTGGGCGAGAATTTACCTGCGGCCTGATTGGACGCTGGGATGCCTGGAAATATTCCCGCCACCCGGAATGGTACAACGAAAAACACGGCTACCACGTCTTCCCGGTGCTGGAATTGGACAGCAGCCGCTCGGTCACGCCCGGCATTTACAGTCAGGCATCGAAATCCAAATCGGTGGGCGAGGAGGGCGCGCCCAGTTATCTTTGCCCGGCGGACATTTCCCCCGAACTCACCAAAAAACTGCAACATCTCGCGGTTCGGGCGCACATGGCGCTCAAAGCCATCGATGTCTCGCGCACCGACATCCGCCTGAACGCGCAAGGCGAACCGATGTTGATTGAAATTAACACCCTGCCCGGCCTGACGCCTGGCTATAGCGACCTGTGCCTCGAGGCTGCTGCGGAGGGCATCTCCTACGAAGACCTGATTCTCGACATCCTGTACCTGGGCGCCAGCCGCTGGGGCATGGTCGATGCGCGCGAGACGCCGCCCACCCTGCCCAAACGGACGGGCAGCCTGAAAAATAACCCGCGCCGCTAAAGCATGGTATAATACCGCCCGCTCGAAATGGAGAGGTCGCGTAGCCCGGTTTAGCGCGCACGCCTGGAGAGCGTGTTTCCCGAAAGGGAACGCGGGTTCAAATCCCGCCCTCTCCGCTAAGAAACACTCCTGCTTCAGGGGTGTTTTTTGCTTTGCGGGGAACGCGCGCCCCCGTCGAGGGGACTTTTCAAATCCCGCCCTCTCCGCTGCAAAGACAAATTTTCTTTCACAGGTTGAGAAAGTTTGTCTGGTGAAGCACTCGTTCAGCGAAAACGAGTGCTTCTGCTTTTATATTGTGAGAGGATTCGGTAATTCAAGCGGGCGCATGAACAATTTCCAAGCCCTCCTCCATGAAGGAGAATAAATCATCCCATGAGGCAAAGACCATGCAGCGAGTTAAAGCGCGCAAGTCATTGAAGAAAGTTTTTCGAGCGCACAATGCTTGTCGTAAACGCGGATAAGCTGGTTCAATCAACTCCTGAATTGTATGGATTAGAAGCCAGGATATTGAGGGATGCCAGAACATTGGCCAAATCTGGTTGTCCATGCCCAAAGTGATGTTCGAGGTGATAGCCCTTGGTTTTCAGGGTATTGTTCTTTTCGTTTTCGATTTTCCAGCGCGTTCGTCCAATCTCGGCCAGGTGCATCACATTGGCAGGCGTAACCGTGTGATTGGTGACAAAACTGTTTTGGTACAGGATTTCGCCCGTACCTTCCTTTACGATGGTCAATTCCAGCCAATGAACCAGTAAAGCATCGCTTCCATTCCGCAAGGGAACGTGAGTGGCAAACCGATATTGCCAAATTTCGCATGTTTGCCATTCCAATGCCTTTGCGTGACCTTTTCTATGCCATTGTTCCGGTTCAAAAAGGCAATCGTCTCATACAAGCCTGGGTGAGACTCTGGTTTACAAACAAAGATGAAAAACTGGCGATGGGTTTCGGCAATCAGTTGACACAAAGGTTGGTTGGCGTATAGATCATCCCCCAGAAATATCACAGAATGCTCTGAAAAATGTTCGTGATGTTGCTCCAGCCAGCGTTTTGCAGCCGCTCTTTCACAATCTTGCTTCTCACTGCCATCTTGTGGAACAATAAACTCAGGCGGCAGGGGCAACACTTGTGACTGACCTGGCTTTACAAAGATGGGCGTAATGGCGCTGTGATAAAAATGTTCCACACCACTTCGGTCTTTACGCTTCAGGCACTTCGGGCATGAGATTTTCTCCGAAGAAAAGAAGTTGACCCCATCCATGGCTATTGAATAGGTGACCCGTTCGTTGCGAAACTTCAATCAGTGCTGTTCTGCTTTTAACTTGTCTAACAAGAGCCAGAACTCTGCATGAAAACAGGCACTGGGGAGTGGGTCAACCAAGTTCCGAATTTGCGGATCGCTTGGCGCTTGAAACAAGTTGCGGGCATTGTTTCGTCCTTGTTTATTTTGTAACAGGCGTTGATGTGCAAGGAAAGAACGGGATTGCATGAAAAAGACCGAAAACGCTGCCAGGATACCGTCCGCAATGGTGTATTTTGTGCTGTTACTTGGTTTTCGCACA
>DAOTZM010000008.1:0-11367 GCA_034434035.1 Anaerolineales bacterium | reverse complement strand
ACCATTTCCACCGCCTTTGGCACGGCGGCGGCGATTTCGGGGGTTAGTTCCTCGGTAAAGTCGTAGACGTGCGCGGCTTCAATGGCCACGACCTGGATGTCTTCGTCGCGCGGCAGGGCGGCCCCCATGCTTCTCCCCAGTTTCAGGGCGCCTTTCAGCGACAGGTCGTGGGCCGAGGCGCTGTGACCGTGCAGCAGGTCTTCGAGCGAATCCAGGCTGAAGGTGACCACCTCGCCCTGGGCATATTTGCCGGTGTTGAGCGAATCAATCAGGATGACGCGCTGGCAGCCGATGATATGTTCCATTAGCGAGATTCCGGCCAGCGAGAAGCATTGGACATCTATCCTCCCCTCGCCCGCTGGGAGAGGGGCTGGGGGTGAGGGTATCCTCCCCTCGCCCGCTGGGAGAGGGGCTGGGGGTGAGGGAAGCAGACGCTCCACCTCCTGTGCCACCTTCCAGCCGACGCCGTCATCTCCCAAAATGGGGTTTCCGAGTCCGATGATCAATGTTTTCATGGGAAATAGGTAGGCAAGGAAACAGGTAGACAGGAGACTCGCGCGTTTCCTTGTCTACCTGTCTACCTGTGTACTTTATCAATCCACAAACTGCTTGACCACATCCACCACGTCACCATCTTCGGTGCGGATGGTGATTTCGAGCGGCATTTGGCCGGGCAGCGAGTGGGTGGCGCAGCCGAAGCACGGGTCGTAGGCCCGGAAGGCCATCTCGACCATGTTGAGCAGGCCCTCGTTGACCACCCCGCCCTTAATCAGGTTGCGGGCGGCCTTGTTGGTGGACATCTGAATCGGCGCGTAGTTGTTGGTGGTGCCCACAATCAGGTTGGCTTTGGTGACGACGCCGCGTTCATCGGTCCAGTAGTGATGGGTCAGCGTGCCGCGCGGGGCCTCGACGATGCCCACGCCCTCGGTTGGGACTTCGGTCGGGACCCTGTGGACGTTGGGCGAGGTGATTTCGGGGTCAGTGGCCAGTTCGACCCAGCGCTCGGAGGCGTAGAGCAGTTCCACGAGCCGCGCCCAGTGAATGGCGAGCCGCTGGTGGACGGGTTTGCCGCCCAGGGTGGCGTACATTTCCTCGTAAGCCTCCTGCGCTTTCGGCGTAGTCATGCCGTCGCTGGCGTTCAGGCGCGAGAGCGGGGTCGCCATGTAGACGCCGGAGTCCTTCCCATCGGCGAATCCCTTCCAGCCGACGTTCTTGAGATACGGGAACTTCAAATAGGTCCACGGCTCGACGTGCTCGGCGATGTGCTTCATGTAATCCTTCGGCTCGTACTTGCAGTACTCCTTGCCGTCGGGGTCGACCACGCGCACTTTGCCGTCGTAGAAGTTGACCTTGTTATTCTCGTCCACCAGGCCCATGTAGTAGGTTTTGTGGGTGTACACGTCGCCCACAATCAGGTCGAGGTAGGTTTTGTTGGCCAGCACGATGTCTTTGAAAGCCTGGATGCTGAACAAGGCGAAATCAATCGCCCAGCGGCCCATCTTTTCGATTTCGACCCGCTCTGCCTCGGAGAGAATCTTGGTGATGCCGCCGGGGATGGAGGAGGCCGGATGGACTTTGCGCCCGCCGATGATTTCGACCGTTTCATGGCCGTATTTGCGCATCTGGATGACTTTGCCGCCAATTTCCAGCCCGACTTTGTGAATCACGCCGAGGATATTACGCTCGGCGACGGGGGCGTCCGGCCCGACGATGAAATCGGGGCCGCCCAGGGCATAGAAGTGGGTGGTGTGGTCGGTGGCGTAGAAGGCCATGTAGAGCAGTTCGCGCAGCATTTTGGCGGTGCGCGGCGGATCGACGTGGTAGACCGCGTCGGCGGCCTTGGCGGCGGCCATGTGGTGCGCTTCGGGGCAGACTCCGCAGATGCGGTTGGTCAGCAGGGCCATTTCCTCGATCGGGCGTCCGACGCAGAAGCGTTCGAAGCCGCGCAGTTCGGGAATCTGGAAGTAGGAATTGGCGACATCGCCCTTGTCATCAAGGAAAATGTCGATTTTCCCGTGACCTTCCAGGCGGGTGATGGGGTCAATGGAGATTCTTTGCATGGTCATGGCGGCCTCCTGCTAATGCCCGTTCTTTTTCCACGCGGCGGTGCTGGCGTGGAGCATCGAATCGGCCAGGTTGAAGCGATAGAATTGGCCGGTTGGGTCGGGGATGCCATCCAGGATGGCTTCGATTTCGGCGGGTTCTTTGGCATCGACGACCGAGGCAAAGGCGGTAATGAGCCGCGCGCCGTAATCCAGCACGCCCTCCGCCGGGCCGTAGCAGCCGATGCACTGCGCGCCAACGCTGGGGCAGCGGGCGTTGCAGCCAGAGCGGGTGGCCGGGCCGTTGCAAGGCACGCCCTGCTCGAGGATGCAAATGTGCGGGTCGAGCGGGGCGACTTCCTGGATGCGTTTGAAAACGGTGATGTGCTTGACATCCCGTTTCCGTTGACATTCATCGCAAACGGTCGAGTTTCCGCAGCCGATGTAGGAGCCTTTGGGCGGCAGTTGGGCTTTGCCCTGCAAGACTTGGATCACCAGGTCGATGACTGCCGCGATTTGGTGCGGTTCGGGCGGGCAGCCGGGCATGTAGTAATCGACATCCACCACCTGGGCCAGGGTCTTTAGCACCGGTTTGAGCGCCGGGATGGTCAGCGTCCCTTCGGGAACTTCGAAGGATGGCGCCGGGTGGATGTTGTTGGGATTGTCGGTCGAGATGGTGTGGTAGGCGGTGGCGAAAATTTCTTCCACCGGCGAAAGGTTGGCCAGACCGGGGACGCAGCCCTCGGTGGCGCAGGAGCCAAAAGCTACCAGAATCTGGGATTTGCGGCGCAGCAGATGGGCGATGTGTTCGTTTTCATCGTTGCGAATGCCGCCATTCCACAGGGTCAGCAAGATGGAGCCATCTTCCATGGCTTCGACATCTTTGTATTTCGCATCTACGGCCACGGGCCAGAAAACGACATCGAAGTTGGCGTCCACATCCAGGATTTTCTCGCCGATGTTCAGCACCGAGATTTCACAGCCGCCGCAGGAGGCTGCCCAATACATGGCAAATTTCGGCTTGTCGCTCATGCTGTCACCTCCATGGCAGGTTGTTTTTCGGGGGCGTGCCCGTTGCTGTCCCATTTCGGCCAGTTGAGCGGCCCCAGTTTGCGGATGTCCTCCACAAAGGAGTCGATTTCACGCGCCAGTTGCACGCCTTCGGCGGCGCTGGCCCAAACGAGTTTGATGCGTTCCGGTTCCACGCCAAAGCCTTTCAGCGTGCGGCGCAGCAGCAGGAAGCGGCGCAGGGCTTTGTAATTCTGGTCGATGTAGTGGCAGTCGCCGGGGTGGCAGCCGGTAATCAGCACGCCATCCGCGCCGCCGGCCAGGGCCTTCATCACGAAGGTCGGGTCGAGGCGGCCGGAACACATCAGGCGAATTAAGCGCACATTTGGCGCGTATTTGACGCGGGCGGTACCGGCAGCATCGGCGGCGCGATAGGAGCACCAGTTGCAGGTAAAGCCCACAATGACGGGTTCAAACTTGTCCTGAGGGACGAAGGATTGTTCGCTCATCTATTCCTCCTTAGACAGCCATCAAAATTCCATCAATCTGGGCAAAGATTTGTTCGTTGCTGAAACCTGTTCCACTAATTGCGCCAGCCGGGCAGGCCGCCACGCAGGTTCCGCAACCCTGGCAGAGCGCCGGGTTGATGCGCGTCACCGCCAAATCGTCAATGAAGGAGATGGCGTTGAACGGGCACAGGTTGTTGCAGATGCGGCAGCCGGAGCATTTGGCCTCGTCCACCGTGGCGCGGATTGGCTCCAGTTCGACTTCCTTCTGGATGATTTTATCCAACACGCGGGCGGCGGCGGCAGCCCCTTGCGAGACGCTGGCCGGGATGTCTTTTGGCCCGGAGGCGCAGCCCGCAATCAGGATGCCCTCGGTCATGGTGGTGACGGGATCCAGCTTGGGGTGACGCTCCATATACCAGCCATCTGCCGAGCAAGAGATGCCGAATATTTGGCCGGTCTGTTTGGCGTCGTGGCGCGGCTCGATGCCGATGGATAAGATGACCATATCGGCTGCGATGCGGCGCTGCTTGCCAATCAGGGTATCTTCCACCTGGACGATGGTTTTTCCCTCTTCAGATGGGATGCGGGCCGCATCGGTGATTTCGGCCACTTTGCCGCGCACGAAGTGAGCGCCCTCGTCAAGGATGCGTTTGTAGAATTCCTCGTAGTCTTTGAAGGGGGTGCGCATGTCTATGTAGCAGTTGTAGACTTCGGCCCCGGTGCGTTCATGCACCAGGTGGGCGAACTTCAGGCTTTGCATGCAGCAGATGCCCGAGCAGTATTTGTTGTAATTTTCGTCGCGGCTGCCTACGCAGTGGACAATCACCACGGATTGCGGCACAGTTTTGCCATCGCGCAAGACCACATTCCCATCAGTTGGGCCAGAGGCATTGCACATGCGCTCGAACTCCATGCTGGTGTAGACATTTGGCAGTCTGCCATAACCATATTGTGGAATGCGCCGGGGGTCGAACAGGTCGTAGCCGGTGGCCAGGATGATGTTGCCCACATCCACGTTCAGGTATTCATCTTCCTGGGTGAAGTCGATGGCATTGGTCGGGCAGAATTTTTCGCAGGCTTTGCATTTGCCATTCTTGAAGTACGTGCAATTCGGCTTATCGAGTACCGGGTATTTTGGCACGGCTTGGGCAAAGGGGGTGTAGATGACCTTGCGCTTGCCGAAACCAGCCTCGTAAACCTCGTCGACAACTTTCATCGGGCATTTTTCAACGCAGATGCCGCAGCCGGTGCAGAGTTCTTCGATGACGCAACGCGCCTTCTTTTTGATGGTCACGTTGAAGTTGCCGATATACCCGCTGACGCTCATCACCTCGCTCCAGGTGAGCAGGGTGATATTGGGGTGGTAGCCAGCCTCGACCATGCGCGGGGTCAGGATGCAGGCCGAGCAGTCGAGGGTCGGGAAGGTTTTGTCGAACTGGGCCATGTGCCCGCCGATGGACGGTTCGCGCTCCACCAGGTAGACATGGAACCCGGCGTTGGCGATTTCGAGCGCGGCCTGGATGCCCGCGATGCCGCCGCCAACCACCAGGGTGTTGGGGTTAATCGGCACCTTTAGTTTTTCGAGTTCGGTGTTGTGGACTACGCGCTCGACGGTGCCGGCCAGCAGCGCTTTGGATTTTTCGGTGGCGACGACTTTATCGGTGTGAACCCACGAAACCTGTTCGCGAATGGAAACGAGTTCCGTTAAGTAGGGGTTTAATCCGGCTCGTTCACTGGCCGTGCGGAAGGTTTTCTCGTGCAAGTGCGGCGAGCAGGCTGCGACGACAACGCGTGTCAGCCCAAGTTCTTTGATATCTTTCTCGATCAGTTCCTGCCCCAGGCTGGAACACATAAATTTGTAATCGCGCGAGACTACCACGCCATCCTCGGCCAGATGGTCTTTGGCCCAGTCACGCACTTCTTCAACATTCACCGTTCCGGCGATGTTGGTGCCACAGTGACAGACATATACTCCAATTTTTTCGCCCATAATTCAAACTCCTGTTGGGTGAAACGCGAGCTGAACTTTGCTGCTGCGCTGATAAGGTGATTGGTATACCTGGGAAGAATTCGTGATATCAGGTTCAGGATAGTTCATCTGGCCTCCTTCTGCAGGTAGCGGGAAAGAAACGGCATCACCGAGACAAATTCTTTTCCCAGCCCGACTTTCTTGGGTGGAACTCCCATGGATAAACCAAGCAGTTGGGTGAAATACAGAACCGGCCTGGCGTAATTTGTGCCAAACTCCTCGTTCACTTGGGCCTGGTAACATTCCAGGTTGATCTGGCAGAGCGGGCAGGCTGTTGCGATGACTTCCGCGTCGTTCGCAATCGCATTCTGAAGAATCTTTCTCACCTATCCAGCGCTGCTTGCCGACTCGTCATAATGAGAGAGCCTCCGCGTGACTGGCATCCCAAGGGCTTCATCCACCAGTTCGATGATGTCTTTGACCGCTAATTGTTCTTCGAATCCGGTCGTTTTAACGGCATCCCGGTACATGGTGACATCTTTAGGGCAGGCCACCACCAGGCATTTCACGCCCAGTTTGACCGCCTCGCGGATGCGTGACTCGCTGGGCCTTTCTTTCACTTTTCCTTCCGCCATCCAGATGCGTCCGCCACCCGCGCCGCAGCAGAGGGCGCAATCGCGGTTGCGCGGCATCTCAACCAGTTTGCAGCCGGTAGCCTCGATCACGCGTCGGGGGGCATCGTACACGCCGTTGTAGCGGCCCAGGTAACAGGGATCGTGGTAGGTCACGGCGTAATCCAGTTTTTTGCTGAATTTCAACTTGCCCGAGGCAATCAGTTGGTCAAGCAATTCTGTGTAGTGCAGAACATCAGGGCGACCATCCTCTTCGAACTGGTATTCGTTTTTGAGCGTGTTATAGGTATGCGGGTCGGTGGTGACGATGCGCCGATATTTGGATTTGCCCAAAGCCGCCAGGTTTTTCTCGGCCAGCATCTCGAACAGGCCTTCTTCCCCGGCCCGGCGCACGTCGTTACCGGCATTTCGTTCGGCCTCGTACATGATGCCAAAGTCCACATTGGCGCTTTGGAATACTTTGGCGGTGGCGCGGGTAATTTCGGTCAGCGTGGGGCTGTAGGAGGCGTAATCACCCACAAACCACAGGTATTCAACTTCCTCGCGGCGCGCATCCTTGATTTTGGGTTCGATGGGCTGGGTCCAGCGGGCGCGCATCCGGTCCGATTGGCCGAAGGAGTTGCCGTAGCGCCCCAGGTTGGAGAGCGCATCTTGCAATTCCGCATCCATCTGACCCTCGATGACAAGATGGCGGCGCATATCAACGATGGGAGGCACATGCTCGATAAACAACGGGCATTCCTGGTCACAGGCAAAACAGGTGGTGCAGGACCAGATAATTTGCTCGGTGAGCACATCCCCCACCAGTTGTTTTTCAAGAACTCCATCCTTTGCGCCCGCACGCAGGGCATAGCCGCGTGCGGTCAGGTTGTCTCGCAAGCCCATGATGAGTAATTTGGGCGAGAGTGGCAGGCCGCTGTTGTAGGCCGGACAGACATCCTGGCAGCGCCCGCACTCGGTGCAGGTGTAAAAATCCAGCATTTGCCGCCAGCGGAACTGTTCCACCTTGCTGACGCCGGCATTGCCGTCAAATTCTGGGGCGGGAGGCAACTTTCCGACGGGTTCCAAATTCCGCAGCAAAACCGCGGGGACCGAGGTGACAACGTGGAAGTGCTTGCCAGTTGGCAATTCGGTCAAAAACACCAGCACCACACCCAGGTGAATCCAGTAGGAAACCTGTTCGATAATTTCCTGGGTTCCATGCTCAAGGCCAGCCAACAAACTACCGACCAGGCTGGAAACCGGCCTCCATTGGGAGGGCACCGGGTCGGTCCCCAAATTTAATCGGATGCCGTTCATGACAATCAAGCTGAACATGATTGTAAAAATGAACGACAGCACCATCACGCCCTGGTTTTTGTGGCTCCCCTTGTAGCGCTCCGGGTTGATAAACAGGCGCATAACCAGCCCATATCCCACTGCAATCATCACACACACCGCCAGCAGGTCTTGCAGCAGCGCCAACGGCCCAAATTCCCCCAAAAACGGGATGACAAAGTGCGGGTTGGCAAAGGCCAGCAGCCCTTCCAGAATGGCTTGGAGGATGGTGAGTGAGAGCGTCAGGAAGCCCCAGAAAATAAAGAAATGCGCAATCCCTGGCAGCCGGAAGCGGAACAAGCGAAATTGGGCGGCTACAAAAACAATCAGCCCTTTAATCCGTTCTCCCCAGCGCCCAAAACTGCCGCTGGGTTGCCCGCGCCGCAAGTTTAACCACAGGAATTGATAGCAGCGCCATCCAAAGATGCCAAACGAAACCAGGATGGCCAGCAGCGCTACAATTGACTTGATGGTATTGTATGACATGGCTGTTAACCCTTGGCAGCCTGAACTTTTTCAATTAACGGGTCGATCAGGTCGAACAGGTCTGCATTAACGCCGTATTTCGCTACCCCAAAGATGGGCGCATTTGGATCGGAGTTAATCGCGATGATGGTGTCGCTGCCGGTAATGCCTTCAACATGTTCTGGCGCGCCGCTAATGCCCAAGGTCAGGTAAAGTTTGGCCTTGACCTGTTTCCCAGATTTTCCAACCAGCCGCGAAGTGGAGAGCCAGCCCTGATCGACAATTGGCCTGGAACCAGCCACCACGCCGCCCAGCAAATCTGCCAGGGTTTGGGCGAGTTCGATGTTGTCCTGGGTTTGGATGCCGCGTCCCACCGCGACGATAAAGGGTTCCTTTTCCAGGTCGACATCCGCCGCTTCTGGTTCGAGATACCCTGAAAGGGTGATGCGCAAAGCTTCCAGGCTGGGAGCGGCCACCGTTTCAATGGCTGCCCCTGCTCCCTGGCCGGCTTCGGGAGGGTATCCGCCCGGGATCATGGTCACCAGGGTCAGCGTCTCAGGCAGTTCGGTCTCGGCCATAATCTTCCCGCCGCAAATCTTGCTGACGATTGTGACCCGGCCGCCCTCGGCCTTTACTTGCTGGCACTGGCTGATGAGTGGCGCGTTCAGGCCGATGGAAAGTCCCCCGGCAATATCTGAGCCGATCGTGGTGCTGCCAAGAAAAACGGCCCTGGGTTGCCTTTCGGCGAGTAACCCAGACAGCGCCGATAAATATGCATCCGGGTTGAACTCTGCCAGCGATGCATGGTTAACGTACAGCACTGAATCTGCGCCCAGGCTGTTGCCCAGGGCCTGCGCGCCTTGCCCAAGCAGGACCCCAACCACTTTCCCGCCAGAAGCCTGGGCCATTTGGCGGGCAGCGGCGAGCATGATGTATGAAATTTCGGCCACTTTGCCTTGCAAGTGTTCGATCACGACATAAATATCCTGGTTCATCATGCCCTCCTCTCTACAACGCGCCGACTTCTTTGAACAGGTCAACGAGTTTGGCCGCGATTTCATTCTCGCTGCCCGTAATCATCGTTGCCCCGCCAGCCACTTCCGGCTTGAACATCCGGCTGACAGCCAGGCCGCCGCTGGGATCCAGCGCTGCCACCTCTTGTTCTTCGATGGTCGCGGTTTTCATGGCCTGACGCACTTTGCTGACCGCCACGTAGCGTGGAGGTTGTTCAGAAGCCTGGATGCCCAGGACCGCCGGCAGGTTGACTTTCATCTCGCCAATCAGGCCGCCGGGGTACTCTTTCCTGGCCTTAATCTGGCCGTCTTCGAGGCTCACCCCCGAAATATATCCAACATAGGGCATCTTCAGCAAAGAAGCCAGCAGGGGGCCGACCGCCCCGTCAATGTTGGTGTGCGCCTGTACCCCGATTAAAACCAGGTCGGGCGCAAAATCTTTGATCACTTCTGCAAAAGCCCGCGCCAGGGCATGGCTGTTGAGGCCTTGATCAAATCCCCCCACCAGTTTGACCAAACGCTGGGCGTCTTTGGCGGCGGCTGTGTAAAGAACTTCATCGATTCCCTCCTGGTCAATTGCCAGGACCGTGACGTGGGCGTTGTTTTTCTCTTTGAGCAAAATCGCCTGCTCAATGGCATGGTCATCGAACTCATTAATCACCATGCGCAGCCAGGTTGTATCCAGGGCAGTTCCATTTGGGTCGATTTCAAGCTCTTCGACCAGGTCGGGCACCAGGCTTGCAATAACGACAATGTTCATCGCTCCTCCTCCTTTGGCTATTTCATTGCATCCACGAGCAGTTCGGCAATGTCTTTGACCAGGAGTTTTTCGGCTCCTGCCACGGTTTTGGTTGCATCTTCGAAGCGCGGCGGCTCATACGGGCAGGATACTGCTAATACATCCGCTCCTGCCGCAACTGCCTCCTTCACGCGCCACTCCGACATGCGCACATGCCCCTTTTCCCACTGGAACCCATCCAGCCACATGCCGCCGCCTCCCCCGCCGCAGCACAGGCTGTTGGTTTTGTGATGTGACATCTCAACCAGTTCCAAACCAGGAATAGCCGTTAAAAGCGCACGTGGCTCATCAAATACACCGTTCACGCGGCCCAGGTAGCACGGGTCGTGATACGCAACCTTCTGTTGACCGTTGCCTTTCAAGAATGGTTTGAGTTCGTCAATGCGTTCCGCCAGGAATTCGGTATAGTGTTTGACAGGATATTTAATCCCCAGCTTTGGATATTCGTTTTTGATGGCGTTATAGGCATGCGGGTCGGTCGTGATGATTTCTTTAAATTCATATTTGCTGAACGCTTTTCCGTTCTTTTCTGCCATGCTCTCGAACAGGCCAGTCTCGCCGGCCAGCCGCTGCGAATCGCCATCGCTGTTCTCTTCGGGGCCAAGAATGCCAAAATTCACGCCGAGTTTATTGAGCAACTGGGCTACTTTTTTCGTGATGCCTTGAATACGCGGGTGATAGGATGGATAATCGCCCACAAACCACAGCACATCGACCGGTTGCCGGCTTTTTGCCAGAATTGGGACTTCAAAGTCAAGCCCTGTCGTCCAGTCCGCCCGTTTACGCGGAGATTCTCCCAGCGGATTCCCATATCGCTGCGTATTCATCAACGCATCTTGCAATTCGTTGGGGACATTCCCTGCCAGGAGCAACTCTTCTTTGACCCGAGTCATCAATCCCGCTGTCACCGGGATTTTGGACGGGCAGACTTGGGTGCAGGCATAACATGAGACACACAACCAAATTGTGTCGGACTTAAGCACTTGATCGAATAAATCTGCCCTCAGATAGGAAATCATCCTGCCTGGCGGGTATTCCATCAAATACCCAAACGGACATACCCCGCTGCATGTCGCGCATTGCAAGCAAACCTTAAACCTTTCCCCCTCTGCGAGTTCATAAAGGCTATTAAAAAATTGCCGACTCACCCTGACATTTGGTTGGACCGCAATGTCCGTCATAACAGACCTCCTGTGTATTCACTATCTGGTATTCGAAGGGACGTGTTGTTGGGCCGACTGGGTGTTCGCTGCGACGATCACAACTTTTTGGACAATCTTGCTTGGGTGCCCTAAGCCTTGAGATCGATTAAATTAAAACCGTACTTAAGTCTCGCCTGTATTTGTGCAAGGCTGAGAACTTAGTACCGTTCTACTGTTGCGAATTATTTCACGGATGACCATGACTTTTCATAGCATGCAGGACATCGGTGGCGGTGAGATTTTGTTGGCAACGCTCCGCTGGGGTTGTCTCCAACAAAATCCTTATGAAATAATTTCTCTACCGGACAAACTTCGTGTTGGTTTGTCATTTCGAGCGACAGCGAGAAATCTTCTCCCAGTGCGCAAGATTTCTCCCCGCTGCGCGGCTCGAAATGACAAGAATTAAGATAT
>DAOTZM010000007.1:0-13523 GCA_034434035.1 Anaerolineales bacterium | reverse complement strand
AAACTTCTTGTTCTAACGGAATTTGTGGTTTGCTATTTCCCGCCCGGACGTAAACGTCCGGGCTATCCACGCAGCGTCCGATAAATCGGACTTTTTAGCCCTGTTCACAGGGCGCTGTCACCTGGCCCGGTGATTCATCACCGGGCAAAGCCGTAAAACCACAAATTCCAGCAGAATCAGAAAAACTTGAGCCAATTGCGCTTTCGTGAAAATTTGATGGCGATGAAGGCCAAAGCTTCAGCCATTCTCCCCATTCATCTGGGGAGAATCAATTATATAACGACCGGTATAACTCCACATACTGCCGGGCCGATTTTTCCCAGGAGAAATCTTCGACCATAGCAGCGCGCTGGATGGCTTGCCAGGCCTCGCGGCTGCGGCAGGCCTGGAGCGCGCGGCGGATGGTGGCAGCCATGACAGCCGGGGATGCGTCGGTGAACAGGAACCCGGTGCGGCGGTCGGCGATGGTATCGCGCAGGCCGCCGGTGGCGCGCGCCAGCGGGATTGCGCCGTAACGCATGGCGATCATCTGGGCCAGGCCGCAAGGTTCATAGCGGGAGGGCATTAGAAGGATGTCGGCGCCGCCGTATATCTGGCGGGAAATGCGCGTGTCGAAACGAACGACAGCCGCAACGCGGTTGGGGAAGTTGGATTCGAGCAGGCGGGCGGCTTCTTCGAGCGCGGCATTGCCGGTGCCGAGCAGGATGGCCTGCCAGGGCAGGTCGGTGACCATCCGCAGGGCGTTGAGAGCGATATCCACCCCTTTTTGAAAATCAAAGCGCGTGACCATCGCCAGAAGCGGGGCTTCGGGCATTTCGGTCAGGGCAAACTGGGCCTGGAGATTGGCTTTGTTCCGGGCGCGTTCGGTGAGCGTCGCAGAATCGAAGGTAGCTTCGAGCGCGCTGTCTTTGGCCGGGTTCCACAGGGAATAATCGATCCCGTTGACAATGCCGGTCACTTTGGCGCGGTGGGCCTGGAGATAGGTCTCCAGCCCATAGCCGTATTCGGGGGTCTGGATTTCCTCAGCGTAGGAGGGCGAAACGGCCACGATTTCATCCGCCGCCCACAGGGCCTGCCCCATCGGCTGGCGGCGGGCCCATTCAGGCAGGAGCGGCTCGTTAATTGGAGGCAGGCCATACGCCAGCAGCGCGTTTTCGGCTTCCGCGCCCATGTAGCCCAGGTTATGCACCGAAAAGACGGTTTTGACGCCCTTCCAGAAGGGGTACTCTTGCATTCGCCGGACTTCATAAACAGCGGCGGCGGTGTGCCAGTCGTTGGCATGGACGATGTCGGGACGCCAATCGAGGCGGCGCGCCATTTCGAGCGCGGCGATAGAGAAAAAGACATATTTTTCGCCATCGGCCTGTGGATTGGGGTCGTAAACCTTGAGCGAACCCGTGACCGGCGCGCCGGAAATCAGGTAGACTGGCAGCCCGTTGACATCGGTGCAAAAAACCTGCACAGGGATTTCGCGCCCATAATGGGGAATGGTGAAGACGGTCTCGCGCACCAGGGTCAGACCCTCGGCGCGGATGGATGTATGAAAGGGGATGACCAGGCGAACATCGATACCATCGCCAAGCGACTGCAAGGCATAAGGCAGCGACCCGGCCACATCGCCCAGGCCGCCAACCTTGACGAATGGGTCAGCCTCGGAGGCCAGGAAGAGAATGCGCAATGGTTTCATGAGAAAGAATTGTACAACAGTTTTTGGGAAATGCCTGGGGGAAGTGGAAAATTACAGGGAATGTGCTGGCTTATATCGAGTATTACAATCGCGCGATGGCAAAACCCTTCCAGTGGACTTATCAGGGCAGAGCACTCTCCGCCTAACTTCGTATCGATTTATGCCCAAGTGTAGTAGTTTACGCGCAATCGCCCTGCAAGGTTGTACAACCCGCCGTTATGATAACCAAGCGTGTCATGCGCCGCCTATCCACTGGCTAACAGGCCGCCACAAACTGCCGATGAGATTCCGTTATAATACAAGCATGGCTCGATTTTTCCACATGGAGACCCTATGATTACCGAATACCATCGTCCCCAAACGCTTGACGAAGCCCTGCAACTGCTGGCCCAACCCAACACCCTGCCGCTCGGCGGCGGGACGAAAATCAACAGCCCGGCTTTCAAAGGGCAGGATTTTGCCGTCGTCGATTTGCAGGCTTTGGACTTGAAGCGCATCTCTCGAAATGGCTGCACGCTGGACATTGGAGCGACAACCACGCTGCAACAACTCCTCGAAAACGCGGACTGCCCTGAAGCCTTGCAACAGGCCATCCGGCAGGAAGCCAGCCTGAACCTCCGCAACGCAGCCACCGTCGCCGGAACGCTGGTTTCAGCCGATGGCCGCTCGCCGTTTGCGACCGCCCTGCTGGCATTGGACGCAAAGTTGACGGTTGTCAGTCGCCAGTCATCAGGTATCCGTCTGGCGGAATATTGGGCATTGCGCCCGGCGGGACTCATCACCCTGGTCAGTATCCCGTTAAATGCAAAATTCGCTTACGAACAGGTCGCCCGCACCCCGAAAGATGTCCCGATTGCGTGCGCCGCCCTGGCCCAGTGGAATAGCGGACGCACCCGCCTGGCCCTCGGCGGCTATGGCGCAAATCCCCTGCTGGCAATGGACGGCGCCGAGGCCGACGGCCTCGAATCCGCCGCCCGAAATGCCTTCCATGAAGCCATCGACCAGTGGGCCTCCGCCGAATACCGCATGGACGTAGCCGCCACGCTTGCCAAACGCTGCCTGGAGCACATCCGCGCAGCTGGAAATTTGGGGAAGAAAGACTAGCCCGCCTTGCACACGCTTCGTCGATGGCTGAAACCCACGTTGACAGGCACGCTTTTGTTTGTCAGCCTGTCGCATCACCTGCTAAACTATTGGGAATGGCCCGGCCTGTGGATGCTCGCCGGATTGTTTACGCTTTTGCCGCTTTCGATTGGCGGAATGGCGATTATATTTCGGCGATTCGGACCATTCGTAAAACGGATTCCAAAGCCAACGCTGACTCTCTACCTGTTGGCTGCGCTTCTCTTGGGCGGATTCGTAGCCTGGCGCACCTGTCGCCTGCCTCAGTCGTACCAGACCCTGACCATTACAGCAATTACCGGGCAGGTTACTCTGGTTGAAATCAAGAACAACGGCAACCCGCTCCCGCTCGAAAAAAGCGCGCTTGAAAGCGGCTGGCAGGTTCAGGAGGGCCTTGTTCATGCCGCGCAAGAGTCAAAGCCCCTGCGCCTGACCTTCCAAACCCCTATCGGACAACCAATTACCCTGCTCTTTCTCACCTCCCCCGAAGGCGGCACGGCACAAGTCGCGTTGAACGGACGAAAGAGTTGGCCCAACCTTGACAGCGAACGAATGGGGCAAACAGCCCTACGCCTGACTGCCAAGTATCGAGGCCTGCCGGGAGAGGCGTTTCGATTTCTCCTGCTTTCCTCCAGCCTGTTTTCCTTTGGGGCAATTGGACTTCTATTGCTGGTCATTCAGCACATCGGACAGGAAAACCTGCCCCTAAAAACCGCCCCTGCGGGGATGCATCAACGCAACCTGCTCATCCTTTCCCTGGCCGGTCTTTGCGTCTATACATTCAACGCGCTGACCGTTCCGCTGACCATCAATCCCGATAGTCACGGCCTCCTACAGGGAAGTTTCCACCTTCTCCAGCATGGCAATTTCGATGGAGTTTCGATGTATCGTGGTCCCGGCACAACCTTCCTGTTTGCGCCGATGATGTTCCTGTTCGGGAACAATGCCTGGGGAATAAAAATCTTGCTGCATCTTATCGCCTTTGCCTGCCTGTTCCCGGCCTACCGGCTGGGCTGGCAGTGGAGCGGCTCGTATACCATTGCGCTAATAGCAGGCTTTCTGGTCGTCTTCTCCCCCGATTTGATGGCCTATGCCAGCGTGGTCATGTCAGATGTTCCAAACATCTTTCTCGTGCTGACTTTTCTTACCCTGCATGTTTCCGCCCTGCAAAAACCGGAACCAAAATGGGTGTTTGCCACCCTCCTGACCGGCTCCTTCGCCGTTCTCTTGCGCTCCGAAAATCTCGTCATGCTGGCCATCGGCGCAATATGGCTTATGGCAACGCCGCTCTATTCCTGGAGAAAGACGCGCGCGCTCGACACCCGGCGGCTGCAAATAGTGGCACTGGCAATCTTGGCTGCCGCTCTGCCGGTTTTGTGGTGGTCGGCCCACAATCAGCGAGTACATGGTTTCTTTGGAATGAGCAATTATCAGGGCGAAGTTTTCTACGATGGATGGGTCTATTATGGCGATGCACTGGGAACGCCATTCTCGAACCCCGATTCTCGCGCTTACCAGGTCATCCAACAAGCCATCGAAGCGCATCCCATCGAAATCACAGACCAGAAAGGCGTTCCAACCGGCTGGGAAATTTACCCTGCCGTGCTCGCCGCCGGATATACCCCCAACCAGGCCTTTGACCTGATGGAATCTGCCGCCTGGGATTCGATTCGCGCTAACCCGGCGCGCGCAGTCGAAATTCTGTTCAACAAATACCAACGCGGATTGACGCCCGGGTTGCAGCCCATGCTTGTTTACCCCTTGCCGGGTGAAGATGGGTTTGCAGAAATCTGGCGCGACGAATACTTTTACCAGAAGACCCCAAATCTGCCGCTGTTGATTGGCCTGCGCCGCGCGATAGATGACAGTTTGCGCGCAAGCTACCCACGCCTCTATCCCGGCTGGGTGCTATTTGCGCTCCTGACCGTTTTTTTGAGTTTCTTCCGCGCCCCCCGGCTGGCCTGGAGCGCGCATGCGCTCATCACAGCCTCCCGCATTTTGTTCCCGATGACCATAGGCGTTGCTTTTTGGCGGTACGCTCTGGCGGGTTGGATTCCCGCCCAAATTACCGCCATCGCCTGGCTGTGGGTGTTTGCTCAAGGACTGATTCAACTGCGTTCAGAAAAAACAAAAGGCAGCTTGCCGCAATAACAACAGCCGCCAATTCAACCACCAAAAATGCTATAATCTGGTAAGGAAGAAGCCATTTCGCAACCTGGTTTATCCGTATATTCCACGCCGTCCGCGCCCGCCAACCATCCTATCCACAACCGAAACAAGCCGCTATGACCACTTCTCCCCACACCCCCGTCTGGACATCGACCACCAAAATGGTGATTGGCCTGACCCTGGTGGCGATTCTGGCTGGAATGCTCATCAAGTTCCAGGCAATCCTGCCACCGCTGTTGATGGCGTTCATCCTGGTCTATTTGTTATACCCCCTGGCAAGTTTCCTGACCCACAAATTGCGCCTGAAGTGGGGCGTATCAGTCAACCTGATATACCTGCTGCTCGTCCTGCTCATTCTCGGGCTGCTAACCATCGCCGGGTTTGAAATTGTCGTGCAAATCCAAAGCCTGATAAGCCTGGTGACGCGCAGCCTCGATTCCGTCCCGGTGCTGGTAGATGGATTCACAAACAGCATTACCAAATATATCGGGCCGTTCGTGCCAGATATCGAAACCATCAACTTGGAACAATTGGGAAATCAGTTAATAGACACGATTCAATCTACCCTGGGGCGCGTGGGTGAGCTTCTGGGCAAAGTCGCCAGCGGAGCAGTCAACACTCTGGGCTGGACGCTGTTTATTCTCATCGTTTCCTACTTTATCTTAATCGAAAGCGGCGGCCTGCGTGAGCGTATCCTCCAGGTTAACCTGCCCGGCTACAGCCAGGATTACGCCCGCATGAGCCAGGAGGTGGCGCGCATCTGGAATGCCTTCCTGCGCGGGCAAATCATCCTCATCAGCATTTCCACGGTGGCTTATACGCTTGTTTTGGGCAGCATGGGCGTCAGTTACGCGCTCGGAATCGCTCTGATGGCCGGGTTGGCGCGCTTCCTGCCATATATCGGCCCATTCATCACTTGGACGGTGCTGGCCCTGGTCACGTTTTTCCAGGCGTTCAAACCCTTTGGGTTAAGCCCACTGATTTATATGCTCATTATTCTGGGAGTAGCCTGGTTAATTGACGCCCTGCTCGATAACATCATCTCACCGCGCGTCATGGCCGAATCGCTCAAAGTCCACCCGGCGGCGGTGCTGGTAGCGGCCATCATCGCCCTCGACCTGCTTGGGGTTTTGGGCGTCGTCATCGCCGCGCCCATCCTGGCAAGCCTGCAACTGGCGCTGCGTTATGTGACGCGCAAACTGTTCGACCTCGACCCCTGGGACGGGCTGGAGGAAAACCCGACCCCGCCTTCCCTGCGCGTGCAATTCAAGGAATGGACGAACAGTTTGCGTTCGAAAATCCGCCCGCGCCGCCAAAAAAAGTTATAATGAGTTATCTTTGAAAGGAGCACACGATTATGCCCAAAAATCCTGAATCCACCCCTGCCACCGAAACCCTGGCCGAGACCGAAAACTACCTGGTCTGGAAAGCCGATGAGCCGGATGGCGAAACCACCTACCATGTAGAGCTCGGCAACCTGACGGTGCATTTCTTCCGCGAAGAATGGGATGAGTTCCTCGAACTTGTCCGCTCGCTGGAGTAACCACCCTACCCACCCAGGGGCAGGCCGAACCTGCCCCTTTGTATTTGCCCATGAAAAACGAAATTACAGATGTACCCGGCATTGAAGTTGGGCAAGCCCAGAACCTTGATGCGCTGACCGGTGTGACGGTCATTTTATGCCGCAAAGGCGCAGTCGGCGGTGTAGATGTGCGCGGCAGCGCGCCCGGCACCCGCGAAACCGACCTGCTCAACCCGCTCAACCTGGTTCAAAAAGTCCACGCCATCACGCTGGCAGGCGGCTCGGCCTTTGGGCTGGATGCCGCCAGCGGGGTGATGAAATACCTCGAGGAGCAAAAAATCGGTTTCGACACCGGCGCAGGGATCATCCCCATTGTGCCTGCCGCGATATTGTTCGACCTGGGCCTGGGCCGGGGAGACATCCGCCCGACAGCCGAGATGGGCTACCGCGCCGCAGCCGCCGCCCATGCCGAGTCGGTCGAAGAAGGCAACGTCGGCGCGGGAACTGGCGCCAGCGTGGGAAAAATCTTCGGCAACCGAAGCGCGATGAAGTCGGGGCTGGGAACTGCCAGCCAGGACATCGGCGCGGGCGTGGTGGTCGGGGCCATTGTGGCGGTCAATGCCTTTGGGGATGTCATCGACCCGAAAACGGGCAAGATTCTCGCCGGGGCGCGTTCGGTCGAAATCGGTCCCCTGCGCGTGGGTGAAAAAGGCTATTTCGCAGATACGCTGGAGTTGATGAAATCCTTCGCCGGGCGTACCGTATTAAATTTCGCCGCCAAAACGAACACGGTGCTCGGCGTGGTGGCTACCAACGCCAAATTGACCAAAGCCGAGGCAAACAAAATGGCGCAGATGGCGCACGATGGCCTGGCGCGCGTTATCCGCCCGGCGCACACCATGCTGGATGGCGACACCATCTTCGCGCTCGCCACCGGCGAGAAGAAATCGGACGTGACGACGGTGGGCGCGTTTGCCGCCGAAGTGTTGGCAGCAGCCTGCCTGCGGGCGGTCCGCGCCGCCAAGAGCGCGGGGGGCCTCCCCGGTTTGGACGATTAAAACGAAAATCGCGGGCTGCGCCGCGACTTCTAACTGACAGGGATAAAGAAAACTTACGCCGTTTTGACCATCGTGCGGATGCACTTGGTGCAGAGCGTCACCTGGGACTTGCAGCCCTTCTCTATCACGGTCACTTTCTGCAAATTCGGTTTGAACTTGCGATTGGTTGCCCGCAGGGAGAAGGAACGGTTGTGACCAAAAGCTGTGGTTTTTCCACAATGAGCGCACTTTGCCATCTTATATTCATCCTTTCTTGCTATAATTCCATCAACCTGTTTTTCTGACAGGCGCGGTATTTTATCACAAACCGTATCCTTTCACAAGGAAAGTGTTAAACATTTCGCAAAGGACACACGCTATGGGACAAGAAAAAACCACCCTGGGAAGCATCCACATCTCGCCCACTGCCATCGCTGCTATCGCCTACCATGCCACACTTCAATCATATGGCGTCGTGGGGCTGGCTCCCAAGAACCTGGCCGAAGGGATTGCCAACACCATCACCCGCGAACCAATGCGCGGCGTCAATGTCCATTTCGATGGCGATAAACTTGACATCGACATCTATGTTATCGTAGAATTCGGTACCCGGATTGCTTCGGTTGCCACCAGCGTTGCCAATACCGTCCGCTACCAGGTCGAAAAAATCGTCGGGCTGAAAGTCCATGCCGTCAATGTTCACGTCCAGGGCCTGCGCATCAGCAACCCAGACTAATACAAGAGACGGAACACGCATCGAAAGGCTGCGTGTTCCGTTTTTGCGTAATGATTTTATTTAAGGCGCAACTATACTGCTCCCGCTAGGAGATTTTTGAGCATGATGAGAAAGTCACTCGATGGATTGGCGGTCAAAGAACTGGTGGAGGCCGGGCTGACCTGGCTGCGCACCAATCAGCAGACCGTCAACGCCCTGAACGTTTTCCCCGTTCCTGATGGCGATACCGGTACGAACATGTTACTGACCATGACCTCGGCCTACAACGAGGTCAGCAGCCTGGGACACCACAGCGCCGGACAGATGGCCGCCGCCGTAGCGCAAGGCGCGCTCATGGGCGCGCGCGGCAACTCCGGCGTCATTCTCTCCCAGTTGTGGCGTGGGTTTGCGCGGGCGATGCAAGGAAAGGATGTCATCGACGCCCCTGCCCTGGCCGCCGCCTTTGCTGAAGCGCGCGATACCGCCTACAAAGGCGTCGTCCGCCCGGTGGAGGGAACGATTTTAACCGTCTCGAAGGATATCGCCACAGAAGCGGAGAAGGCCGCCCAGGAGACGGATGACCCGCTGGAAGTTCTGCGTCGCTGCGTGCGCGCTGCCGATGAATCAGTGGAACGAACACCCGAACTGCTGCCCGTCTTGAAACAGGCCGGGGTGGTCGATTCTGGCGGCAAGGGACTGTTTTTCATTCTCGAGGGAATGATTCGCTTCATTGATGGCGAATCACTCGAATCACCGCTCATTTCGGTGCAACCGCTTTCGGCCATGATGCTGGAGAACGCTATGGAAGACGTCGAAGAAGGCCAGGATTGGGAAGTGGTGGTCGATTTCCGCCCCGGCAACGGATTCGAGTTACAAACCTTTTACAACCGTCTCGAGCAAATTGGCACTTCCATCCAGGTCGGCGAGGGCGAGGGCATCTACCGGATGCACATCCACACCCCGCTCGAAAAACGCTACGAACCCATCGACTACATCATGGACATCGGCACGATTACCAAAGTAGCCATGGAAAACCTGCTGGCTCAAATGGAAGACATCGAAGGCCGCGCCGAAACATCGATAGAACTCGCCAACGTCGAACCAGGGCAAATTGCTGTCGTCACCGTCTCGCCGGGCAGCGGCATTTCGCGCATCTTCGCCAGCCTGGGCGTGGCTGCTATCGTCTCTGGCGGGCAAACCATGAACCCATCCACCAAAGACATCCTCGACGCCTTCGAGAACCTGCCGACCGATAAAATCATCATCCTGCCCAACAACAAGAACATCATCCTGGCAGCCAACCAGGCCAAAGAAGTAACCGTCAAGCAGGTGCATGTCATCCCCAGCCGTAACGTGCCACAGGGCCTGGCCGCCATGCTGCACCTGAACCCCGATGGCGACCTGGAAAAAGTCGCTGAAAAAATGACCAGGGCCATCGACCATGTCGTGACCGGTGAAATTACCGTCGCCACGCGCACGGTCGAAATCGACGGCGTCAACGTCAGGGAAGGACAGGTCATCGGCCTGCTCAACGGCAAACTGGCAATCTCCTCTGACAGCCTGGAACATGCCTGCCTCGAATTCCTCGAAAAAGCCAATGCGGCTGATTACGAACTTATCACCCTGTTCTACGGCGAAGACCTGAAAAACCTGGAAGCCAACCGCATTGCCGACCTGGTGCGCGAAAAATACCCCGCCCAGGAAATCGAAGTGCAAGAAGGCGGACAGCCCCACTACCAGTTCATCATTTCCATCGAATAACTCAACGTCCCGAAGGTTGTTGGCATGACTCTTGTCAACCCGACAAAAAACCTTTGGGATGTTCTTTCCTGTCCCCAACCCCCATGAGAATCAGACTCGTCACCGACTCGCCCGCCGACCTGCCGCTCGACCTGGTTGAACGCTATGGCATCGAGGTCATCCCTGCCATTCTCATCATCCAAGGCCAGGAATATGTGGATGGGGTAGACATCACCCGTGAGCAATTCTATGCCCGCCTGCCGGCCATGCGCCGCCACCCCACCACCGCTGCCCCCTCCCCGCTCGATTTTTCCGCCCGTTACCAGAAATTGCTGGCTGACGGCTGCGACCACATCGTTTCTATCCACACCGCCGAAAAACTCACCAGCCTGCCCAATTTCGCCCGCAACGCCGCGCGGGAGTTCGGCGGGCGTGTGACCGTCCTCGAATCCGGCTCGCTGACGCTCGGCACCGGCTTCCAGGTGCTGGCCGCCGCGGAAGCCGTCGAACAGGGCCTGGGGCTGGAGGGCGTGCTGGAGCAGGTGCGCTCCACCCGGCAGCGGGTGCGGGTGGCTGCCGCTCTCGATACGATGGACTACCTGCGCCGCTCCGGGCGCGTCCCAGCGGCCATCACCGCCATCGGCGGGCTGTTGAGCATCAAACCGGTGGTGGAACTGCGCGAGGGAGCCGTCAAACCCATCAGCGCGGCGCGCACCACCCGTCAGGCCACCGCAGCATTACAGGATTTCCTGGTCAGCCTCGGCCCGTTGCAACGGCTCGCCATCCTGCACACCAACGCCGAAGCGCGCGCCCGCGAATTCCTCGACCTGCTGATGAAAGACAAAAGCCGCCGCAACATCCCCTCCGAAATCCGCCTGCTCAACGTCACCAGCCTGATTGGCGCGCACATCGGCCCCAACGGGCTGGGGTTTGCGGCGGTCAAAAAGGAGTTGGCATGAGCGAATCGATGATAATCACCACCACCCTGGAAGAACTCTGGCAGGCCCTGCGCCTGCTCGAACGCCCGCTCGGGCTGGTTCCAACCATGGGCTACCTGCACGAGGGCCACATCTCGCTGGCCCGCCGCGCGCGGGAGGAATGCGGCAGCGTTGCGGTCAGCATCTTCGTCAACCCGACCCAGTTCGGGCCAAACGAAGACCTCTCCCGTTACCCGCGCAACATCGAAATGGATTTGAAATTGCTCGAAGCCGCCGGAACCGACCTGGTCTGGATGCCGACGCCCGAAATGATGTACCCGCCCGGATTCCAGACCTGGGTGACAGTGGAGACTCTCGCCACCCCTCTGGAAGGCGCCATGCGTCCCGGGCATTTCCGGGGCGTGACGACAGTCGTCTCGAAACTGTTCAACGCCATCCGGCCCGAGAAAGCCTACTTCGGGCAGAAAGACGCCCAACAGGCTGCCGTCATCCGCCAAATGACGCGCGACCTGAGTTATCCCATCGAGCTTGTGGTCTGCCCCACCGTGCGCGAGGCCGACGGATTGGCAATGTCGAGCCGCAACAGTTACCTGAATCCCAAAGAACGCCGCGCCGCGACGGTATTGTTTCGCGCTCTGACTGCCGCCGAATCCGCCTACCAAACCGGGGAACGCGATGCCGAAACGCTGCGCCGCCTGATGCGGCAGACCGTCGAAGCCGAGCCGCTGGCGCGCCTGCAATACGCCTCCTGCGCCGATTATGATACGCTGGCCGAGTTGGAGATTGTGACCGGCAAAGCCCTGCTCTCGATGGCCGTCTTCATCGGCAAGACCAGGTTGATAGATAATTTTGTGTTGGGGTAACCCGATTGCGCTACCAGTCAGTCGTTGAGCTGCTGGCGCAAAAAGGCCTCCGAGTTCTCAAAGAACTTGGAGGCCTGGATTTTAACAGCCATACGCCGGGGGAGGACCCGGCGCAGGCATTCGCCAAAGGAGGAGACAGCGAGGAGCATGTTACTGCTCTTGTCACTGGCAATGATACCCCTCTGTGCATATTATCACAAATTAGTTTTGTCACATCTCAATAGTGACAAAACTCACAATCAAGACGAGAGAGAACAGCGACGCAATACAAACAATTGCACAATCGCGCTTGTAAATCCCAGGCAAGCCCGGATGATGTGAATGGCTTCTTCGGTTGTCTTATTATTTGCGGGTCAGGTCATCCAAAAGACCGGAGGCAATGCGCGGCCCGGGGGGACGGCGCGGGGGCTTGGGACTTCCCCCTGAGCGGCGGCTATCCAGCTCGATGCTCAAGCTCATCCAATCATCTACGATGAAAACGAAGTGCGGGGTCTTATCAAAAAAGAAAAACGGGGAAAGGAACAACCGGAGCGCAACGCGCGGCAAGGGGTACGACTTCAGGTAGACGACCAGGGCGGTCTCAGCCGCCAGCGGCTCGATGATTTCGCGCGCGCTCCCCTTGTGTTTCGAAGGCGGGAACAGGCTGGCAACCTGGGCTGTCGTGGTACGGTGAATGCGCTTGTAGGAGATATTCGTGCGCAGGAAAGGCGTGACCAGGCGGATATGGGTATCGAACAACTGCACATAAGCCCCGCCGCGCACGAGCAGAAGAAAAAATGTAAGCAGCAACGCAAAACAGCCCACACCAATCATAATATATCCGTTATTGTCGGATAAGACAGGCAGGGGGTTTTCGGCCGGGACGATGAAGTACCACTGCGCCGCCCATAAGGCTCCGACGTTAAGAAAAATGATGATAGCAATGGTCAACATCATCGGCCACCATCGGTCCAGGATAACCCTGTAAAGAAGCAGGCGATGTTTGCGTCCGCCTTTTGCCATTGGGCTGCTCCTCGTCACTCCCGGCGCGGCTCAAGGTCGGGGTTTGCGGTTGGGGTTTGCGGCCCGGTTTCGCTGCCCAATTGCCGGCTGAGGCGCGCCAGGGCGTTTTCCAGGTGTTCGCCGCGCAGGCTGAAGGTGATGTCGCCGCGCGTTTTCTCGATGATGCTGCGCGCCAGGTCAGTCTGGCGGCGCAGCCCATTGGTGATTGCATCGGGATAGTCCATTGTGACCAGGATGGCGTAAATGTCGTCCATCAGCGTCAGCAGGCGTTCGGCTTCGGCGGAATACCCGTGCCGCAGGATGTCGAGACAGCGGCGGCGCAGTTCCCCGACCACTTCGGCCAGTCCGTTCAGGTAAGTGTTCGACTCTACGCCCAGGTCGGCGGGGCCGGGCAGCGGCTGGTTCAAAATCAGGGCGCAGGTGACATTGGCCTCCACGAACTCTTTGAGCGCATCCTGGGTATACCCGGCATAGTACAAATCGGGATGGGCAACGAGCGCCTGGCGCAGGGTATCGGCCAATTTTTTCGCTTCGCCCAACTGCTCGTTCATCGCGTCAATTTCGTCTCGGTGTACGGCGCGGATGGCCTGCGAACAAAAACGAGTCAGCAGGCGCGCCTGGGCCAGGGCCTGGTCGCGGGCGGCGGTACGAATATCGAACTGCTGGCGGATTTGTTCCGCCAGCGCATCGAGCTGCTTCATGAGTTATGCTTTTCCTTCTTCGGGCGG
>DAOTZM010000006.1:0-17320 GCA_034434035.1 Anaerolineales bacterium | reverse complement strand
CCGTATTTGCAGCCTTTGCGCTCCATTTAGCAGCCCGAATGGCATGGCTGGCACCGGCAGGCACAATGGGTAACGCAATGGAAGCCACGTCAGTTACCACGGCCAAGCCGGTCCAAAAATTCAATCCCTGGGTACGAACATCATTTAGCGACAGTCCCAAGGAAATAATGTCAAAAGCCGTTTCGACCCAATGCCCGGACGGGTCATTATACCGGACGGGATTATTGTTCACATACGCATATCGATCCAAACCCTGCACCCCCGGCGGGACAATTGTGTCCGCCTGGGCAAAGCGGCCCAAACCGGGGTCGTATCCCTTCCGCTACGCTTCAGGGACGCTTCGCAGCCACCTTGCGTTATAGTAATACAGCCCAAAATCGGGGACGTTCGAGTATTGACCGGTGCCCACTCCGCTGCGCTGCGGGGGGCTGCGCGCTAGCGCAATTCGGCAATCTTCGCGCCGCTGGCGTCGGTTGTAATGCTGGTCGAGCCCAGGTGGTCGCTCAGGGTGTAGACCGGGTCGGTGCAGGTCGTGCCGGAGCAGTCCGCGAGGCGATGCGGGATGTCCCGGCGAAGTAGTATTTCGTCCAGGTGGTGGCGCCGTAGGCGTAGGCCTGAGCCTGGGCAGCGGGGCGGGTTTTGGCATACGAGGCCATGCGCCCGGCGGGTTGGGCGAGGGCGGCCAGTTTTGAGCCGCTGGAGGCAGGTTGGGATGGTTCGAACCCTGTCGAAGGAATGCGGTACGTAATGACCAGTTTGGGCCGCTGGGAGGTCGCGCCGTTATCGGAAGTCTTGAAATTGAAGCGGTCGTTCAGTTCGGCCTCGGTCTTCAGCAGCAAGCCATGGTTGGGAAAAGCGCCGCTCACCCATGCCTGCACGCTGGCCGGGTCGAGCGTCATTTGTTTCTCGGTATGGAGCGGTTCATTGTGCAAGACCTGCGCCGAGCCAATCGCCGCGCTTTCGCGGTCATTCGCGCCCGCCGCGCCGGGCGACTGCCAGGGAGCGCCGGATGCGGCATTGTTCCAGGTCGCCTGGCTTTCGTCGAAGGGGACTTTCAGGCGGTAAGCGCTGATGGTGCTGTCATTACTTGCCAGGTCGCCATCCGTCCACAGCGAGAGAGTCACCGAAAGAATCTCGGCGTTGGCAGGCAGGGCCGCAAGGTCGAATTTGAGCAGGCTGCGGGCAAAGTTGTTGGCATAGTCATTCCTTTCGCCAATCCCCATGCTTCCCCCGCCGCCGTAGTTGTTGTTGTCGGCGCTCAGGATGTACGCATCGAGACCGCTCGCGCCATTGGGCTGCAGGGTGAGGGTGTACACGTTCCCGCCGGGGGTCGGGCTGGGCGTGACGGTGGGCGCAGCGGTGAACGGCGCGGTCGGCGTGGGCGTGAAGGTCGGAGCGGGGGTCAACGTGGCCGGATGGGTGGGCGAGGGCGTCGGCGAGGGGGTGCTGGTCGCCGTCGGCGCGGGGCTGGGCGTGCCTTGTTTGACTTCCAGGTGCCCGCCCACGAACAGGATGGTCTCGCCGTCGATGACCGATTTCACCCGCCTGCCGTCGCCGTCATACGTGAATTGGGCGATGATGGTATCGTTTTTCTTGACTTCCACGACGCGATTCTCGGCATGATGGGCAAAGTTAGGGCAATGAATACATTCCAAGTCTATTATTTGTCAAGCCAGCCAACAGCGACAGCATTTTCTGCAATCAGTTTTGCTTTACTATTTTCTAAATCAACTATGTAAACATCTGATTCGTTTTGGGCTGTGTTAGGCACGGTAACCAAAAGAAATTTTTCATCCGGAGACCAAACTGGAGGGTAAGGAAAGTCACCTCCTGATATACATAGATTATTGATTTCTCCTGATAGAATATCCAAAATTGCAAGATGACGATCAGCATTCCTGTCAGAAGGTTTATAATTAAAATTTAGCCAAAAAGCTACTTTTGTATTACCGGGAGATAACGAAATTCCTTCTTCGCCCGCAATAAACTCCCGCGTCAGGTACGTGAGACGCTTCACTTTGCCATCAAAACCAATGAGCGCCAACTCATAACCGCCCTTATAGGGGATATTATCAGTAAAGTTAAAGTAAGTTTTTTCCCTCCAACTTTTGTAGGCTGGGAACACCGCGACCAGAAATGCAGAATCATCGTTTAGCCATATAGGACCTCCACCATAATCAAAATCGTTTCCATGCAAGCGCAAAATCTCTTTTTTATTTTCTGTATCCATCAATACAACAGGGCCATCATCGTCATTATTCCAAGCAAGATAAACCGCTCTCGAGAAACGATGGTTATAAACTGTCAAAGTAAATGAGTTTGCGCCCCAGTTGGGTACTCCTCCTGCCAACGGTGCAAGATCTGGATAATTCGGAATATATTCAACTTTGTCGCCGGTTTTCATGTTGTAACGCAGGATAGAGGCCGGAGGATATATCTTTTCATTTTCGATAGGCATAAATTGGATTAGCAGAGTTTGGTCACCAGGCCAGTCGACAACTCCTGTCCAATTTACCGTGCCTTGTAATCTTTCCAGAATCGCTCCATCTGAGTCTGATATGATTAGTTGATTTTCTTGATTGATATAGGCGAACTTTCTTGAGTCTGGTGAAGTTGCAATTGGAAAGTACATATTTTTCAGAATAATATTTTCTCCATCTCTCAACTGCAAAACAGATAGATCATTAATCGGTTTGGCAGGCAATATCTGATTGAACAAAAGAGCCTTCGCGTCGCCAGCAAACTCCAAATCTGATGATGTGGTTACACATTTTTGGGATATGGGCGTATTGATTTCAGGAGTAGATATTATTTTTGTCACCACCGGTGTTTTAGTGGCGGTTAATATCGATGACGCGGTTGGAGATTTGGACAAAAACGGGGGGGCAGAAGGCTGAGAAGTCTCAATTTCACCGAAGACCGAAGTTGGGTAGGTTGGTTTACAACTTGTCAGCAATAATGTAACCAGAAAGGTTAGAGAAATTATTTCAGTCCATTGTTTGAGATAAGATGGTTTCATTGTTTCCTCGCGCAGGATGAATTTCTGATAAGAATCGAATTGGTGGTTTCAGCGGGTTACAGCAGGACAAGACGCCCGATTCTGATTTTGCTGCCAATTTAGCCAGGCGCAACCTGATGGGATATAGAAGGGGTCGTTGCCAGGAATCGTGACAAACATTGCCTGAGGATTTGCTGCATACATTGCAGCCGCATTTGCATTAAGAACTGAACTGTTGCCCCAATTATATGGTCTATCTGGTGCCCATCCATCTTTCCAGGCATCAGGTATGTTTTGAAAGCTTTTACCAACAATTGCCATTTGAGCGACATCAGATGGAGACTGACCACGTTGAAGCGCAGGTGTTGATTTGTTTTTTATCAACAGTTCGGCAGAGTCACTAAAGCGGGCAAACCAGTCAAGTACGCCATAAACATCTGTTGTTTTTTTATTCACTTCCGCCCACTCTATGAAAAACCGCACTCCTGCTTCTGCGAAATATTTCGCATCGGCAGGAGAATAGCCGGATTCATTATAGGCTATCAATGATAAGAAATCCCAAATTGTGAAATTTGGAAACGATTTCCACCACCAGGCATCACTTTTTCCATGAAGATCCAGGTAGTAGTTGTATAAGTCCTCGGCAGAAATTCCAGTCCTGCCCCCTTTTTCTTTTGATATCTTAGAGAAATCCAATTTCGTAGGATGAGTATTCGATAAACTCCAGACATCTTCTTGAAAACATTCCGGGTCAGCATTCGGGCCCGCGCAAACCGAGGTGTGCCCGGACGGATCCGTATACCGGACGGGATTATTGTTCACATACGCATATCGATCCCAAGCCTGGACGCCCTGGCTCTCGAGCGGGATGATACTGTCCGCCTGGGCGAAGCGGTTAAGATAAGGGTCGTATCCCTTCCGCTACGCTTCAGGGACGCTTCGCAGCCAGCGGGCATTGTAATACATCAGCCCAAAATCGGGGACGTTCGAGTATTGACCGGTGTAGGTATAGTTTGTGAAGGTGCTGCCCCAATTGTAGCGCACTTCTCCCCAAGCCGTGTAGCGCAGTTCGGCAATCTTCGCGCCGCTGGCGTCCGTTGTAATGCTGGTCGAGCCTAAATGGTCGCCGAGGATGAATTCCAGGGTCGAGGAGACGGGGATGGTGTATTTGCGCATGGCCACTCTGGTCGAACCAGCGAAATAATACTTGGTAATCTCGCTGCCTTTGACTTCGTAATGACCGCCCACGAACAGGGTCGTCTCGCCGTCGATGACCGATTTCACCCGCCTGCCGTCGCCGTCATAGGTGAATTGGGCGTTCCTGCCGCTGCCAGTAACAGAGACCAGGCGGCCTTCGGCATCGTAAGCGAGGCTCATGGTCTGGCCGTCGATGGTTCGGCTGACCTGGCTGCCATTGGCGTCGTACTGGTAACTGTTCACGGTTGACTGTCCACTGACGCTCGTCACGGCGTGGGCGTGGGCCGGGTCGCCGTAGGCGTAAACCAGGGACACATTCGGCGGGAGCTGCGGGGCGGGGATGCTGGCGTAGGCGCGTCCCTGGCCGTTGTTATGCAGCCAGGCGCGCTCCCCGGCGGTGAGCAGGCGTTGGTAGAGGGCCAGCTCGTCCACCCGGCCGTTCAGGACGTAGGTGCTGTCGGCAAAGGCGCTTACGGCGAGGCTGGGTCGCTGCGCGACTGGGGAAGCCGTATCGAGGCCCTATTGAAACATTGAAACATAGTCGGACAGTGGACATCATCTCTATAAAAATGTCATTTTGCCATTACTTGAGAATATATCGCGTAAAAGGCTACTAAAGCCAATATGACCAACAGACTCCATGTGATAATTTCATAAGTCTTTGCAATTAACCGTCTCTTTCTATCTTCGCTTACGGGAATATACTCATAGTAATACTTCCAAGGAGAAATATTACTGTCCCAAGCAGAATCTGGCATTGTATTTACATAAGCAGGCTTATCTTTTTTTTGTGACTGCCTTATATAAGGGTTGATATCAAGATCAGGGGAAAGGTTTTCCTTTAAGGCTTTTACTATGCTAATAAACGCCTTTATCTCATCGTCGTTACTGTGAACCAACAATGACGGATCGAATGGATTTGTGGGGACGAGGCGATAAAGTCTTGATTCTTGCGTGGTAATTTCTACGGTGCCCACTTGCCCTGTCGCGGCATACCAACTTTTTACTTCAGCGATGTGGGGTAGAGAAATATCCAACACATCCTTGCTGCTTGTCCAGATTGGACCGTCAGACTTAATACCAGCATAGCTAACAGTTATTCTTACAAGCTGTTTCGGAATGTTCCATAGAAAAGCAAACGCACTCTTGCGAATCACATGAAACCAAAACACATATTCTTTTGACATTAGCAAATTTTCCCAAGGTACAAAGGCGGTATCTTCTCAATATTTTGGGGTAAGCGTTTTTGGCAGCCCGCAAATATGGAGCGAAAGCCCTTGTTTTTGAACTTTATGTCCATATTTGGTGTGTACATTTTAGGGCTACCCCGTTTTTTTGAGATGATACTCCTGTGGCGTTTTTTTACCGCTGAAATAGCCTTTTTGGCTCGCTTCAGCCCCTTTTCCGCAGGGTAAGCCCGATAAGTCCAGTTCGATGCGCAAGAAGCCGCGCCAGTCATGGTGCAAGGAACGACTGTGTGAACGCCAAAGGGACTGACTGACCTGCTCCAACTGGGTCAGATTCATTCGACTTAGCCGATTCAGGCAGGAGGCCAGGGAAGATTGTTCGAGATAGCGTTCAAAGCCCCAGGCGCGTGCCAGGTCTGCCTCGGTCAGAAGGCGACTGTTGACTTCGCTGATGTATTCGCAGCCTGTCAAGATGCTGCAAAGTACCTGGAGCAGTTTGGTGGATGGCAAAAAGTCGGGTTTTCCGGTTTCACAGGTGACTTTTGCGAAGGTTTGTAAGGTTCCGAGCGCAGCCAAAGAACCATCCCGAGATTTTGGACTCCTATCGGCGCGTTAGCGTTGAGGCTGTGGATTTTCCTACTTCAACTTTTCCTTCACCCCAAAATCCCGGTACAGGGTGAGCGGGGCCAGCGCGCGGCGGGCTTCTTCCGCGCCATCGCCGGTAATCCACTGGCGCAGGGAAACGGCCAGGCCGGGACCGAGCATGTAGCCTTGCCCGCACATGCCGACCGCGTTGAGATAACCCGCCAGCCCCTCGACCTCGCCGACAATCGGCGCGCCATCAGGAGTCATCGGGTACAGACCGCGCCAGGTGCGGCGGACTTTGATGTTTTTCAGGCAGGGCATGATGCCAATCATGCGCCGCGCCACCTGCGGCAGGAAAACCGACGTTTCGCGGGTGTCCATGCCGACAATCGGCGGGTTGGGCGTGATGCAGAAAATCACCTGCCCGGTGTGGTGCTGGTAGAAGTAGTAATTGGCCGAATCCTCGGTCGGGTGGATGTCAACCACCATTGGGCGCAGGAAGCGCGCCACCGGCTCGGTGATGCCGCCCTCGTGCGAATCGGGCTGGACGGGGACATCCACCCCGGCCAGGGCCGCCACCTGCTTCGCCCATGGCCCGGCGGCGTTGACCACCATCGCGGCCTGGTACGCGCCCTTATCGGTTCTAACGCCAGTCACGCGCCCATTCTGTCGCTCGATGGCCGTGACCGCCTCGTTGTAGTGGAAGTCCGCGCCCAGGACTTTGGCGCGCCGCTCGAAGGCCAGGACGGATAACATCGGCGAGGCGCTGCCGTCACCGGGAGAGAACGTGCCGCCAATTAAACCCTCCGGGTTGAGGGAGGGGATGATTTCGAGGAAAGCCGAGGCGTCGTACCAGTCAATATCCAGCCCGAGTTGTTTCTGGATGATGAGCAATTCTTTGAGAATCTGCGCCTCGCGCGGGTGATAGGCCACAAAGGAGTAGCCGCCCTGTTCCCAGCCGATGTCGTCGCCGTAGGTCTCTTTCCAGGTCGAGAAAATCTCCAGGCTTTTCAGGCCAATCTGAATTTTGGCCGGATCGGAATGGGTGGCGCGAATGCCGCCGATGGCTTCCTTGTTTGAGCCTTGCCCGGCGCTGGCGAACTGATCCAGCACAAGCACTTTTTGCCCGGCTTCGGCCAACTGCCAGGCCAGGGGCGCTCCCACGCTGCCCGCGCCGATGATGAGGGTGTCGTAAGTTTGATGGTTCATCGTAAAATTCCTTTGGGACGCGGATTACACAGATTACGCGGAATCTCACGGATTTTTCTTTAAAAATCCGTTGAACCGTGTAATCAGCGTCATCCGTGTACAGGTTTTAATCCTTAATCCCGGCAAGAGTGCCCAGCGGCACTTCGACAAACAGCGGGCGGAGGGTGCCTTCGGTCACTTCGCTCATCGGCACGCCCAATTCGCGGAAGGCGCGTTTAATCAGGCTGCCGCAGGTCTTGCCGCCGCAAGCGCCCATCCCGGCGCGGGTGATGGCCTTGATTTCGTTCATGTCGCGCGCGCCGCCCTGGATGATGGCTTTGATGTCGGTCAGGCTGACGCGCTCGCAGCGGCAGACAATCAGGTCGTCGGTCAGGCGTTCGACCCAGGCTTCGAGCGGGGCCGCCACTTCGCGGTTCTGGACTTCGATTCCGGCAATTCGTTGGGCAATCGCCTGCGGGGCGCGGACTTTGACCAGCATGGTGCGGTCGGTTGTTTTTGCAATCCGCGTCCGCACGACCTCGACCCGGCCCAGGGCGTTGCCGCTGGTATCGGTAACGGTCACAAAGTCTCCAGCGTGGAGCGCGTCGCGGCCAAATTCGTAGGGAATCGTCACCAGCGCGGTGTCATCCGTCTGCTTGCGGGTGTCCACCAGCGTTATCGCCAATCCGGGGCAGATGGTGACGCATTTTTCGCAGGCGATGCACTCTTTGCCTATCTGTTTGGCAATGTAATCTGGCACGCCGCGAATGTCGTGTTCGTCAATGAAAATCGCGCCCTGCGAGCAGACCGAGGTGCAGGGATTACAGGGGATTTCCTGGCTGCAATGGATGACCGGGTAAACGGCTTCGTCATCGTCTGGAATGGTTTCGCGCGTGATTGGGCCGGGGCGGGATTTCAGGATTTCTGAGGTGCGAAACCAGTCTGCGGGGATTTCTGGCACGTCAACCCCAAGCGCTTTGGCGATTTCGAGGCCGCGAATCTTGCCGGAGAACATGGCGGCGGAGGCTTCGGCCACTTCGTCGGCGTCCCCGGCGGCGAAGGCGGTTAACTCGAACTCGCACGCTTTGCGGTAGAACTCATCGACCGGGTCGAGGCCGACGGCGATGAGCAGGGTATCACAGGGAAAGGTTTTTTCGGTGCCGGGGATGGGTTTCCAGTCTTTGTCGATGGCGGCGATGGTGACGGATTCGACCGAATCGGCGCCGTTGGCGCTCAGGACGGTGTGGGAGGTGTAAACCGGCACGCCCATGCGGACGAGTTTGTCCTTATGAACCTTGTAACCGCCGCATTCGGGCAAGGCCTCGACCAGCCCGGCGACTTCGATGCCGGCTTGCAGGGCATGGTAGCCGGCAATCAGGCCGACGTTGCCGCCGCCGACGATGAACAGTTTTTCGGAACAGCGCACCAGGTCGCGGTTGACCAGGGTCTGGAACGCGCCCGCGCCATAGACGCCCGGCAGGGTGTTGCCCTTGAAGGTTAATGATTTTTCGCGCGCGCCTGCCGCCGCCAGCAAGACTTTTGGCTCAACCAACAGGTATTGCCCATCGCGCACCACACCGACTTTTTTGTCGCTGTAGACGGCAACGGCGGTGCTGTTCAGCCAGGTTTCGATGCTGGGGTACTGGGCCAGGTCGCTCGCCAGTTTGGCGGCAATGTCGATGCCGCGCGTCCCGGCGTAGCAGGCATTGATGGAACCGAAAAAGCGGTGGGTTTGCAGAACGAGCTTGCCGCCCAGGCGGTGCTTATCGTCTATGACGAGAGTCTGGATGCCGCGTTGTCCGAGTTCGATGGCCGCCGAGAGTCCCGCCGGGCCGCCGCCAATAATCAGGCACTCGACCTGGACAGTCTCAACCGGCTGGAAAGTTTGTGTCGGCGGTGATTTGGGCAGTTCCGGCAGGGCAGTGACGGGTTCGACCACCATGCCAGGCTTGACCAGCGCCATGCAGGATTTGACCGGCAGGCCGTCGGCAATCACCGCGCATTGGGCGCACTGGCCGTTGGCGCAGAAGATACCCTGCGGCGAACCGTCCTTGGGGTGGTAGCCAAACGCGCGGATGCCGTTGGCGAACAGCGCGGTGGCAATCGTCTCCCCGGCGCGGGCCTCCAGGCTTCGGCCCTGCCAGGTGAATGCAAAAACGTCCCGCTCCTCGGCGGCGAGGATGGGATGGGATTGAATGCGATAATCTGTCATTGAGGGGATGTCCTTTTGGGTGAAAAGACAATGAAGTTATCACTAGGATAGCAAAGCGCGCCGAAGCGCGCCAGTGATGATTATCACAAAGTTTGGGTGTGGGAGGGGTACGATTTACCTATGTTTTGTATCGTGATGTCAAGGTAGAATTATCAGACCAATTCAGTCCACAATTGTTACGGAGGAGAAGACGAAAAAATATCGTTGGATGTTGTCCCTGGCGGTGCTGGCGCTGGCCGCGCTGGCTTGCAACGCTGTGATGGGCGGTGGAAGACCGTCTGCTGACGCGACGGCTCCGCCGCCGGAGCGACCTGCGCAGCAGGAAGTCCCAACCCTGGCGGCGACGGAGTAACCCGAAGCGACAGAAGAGTCATCGAATGATGACGGTTATGATTCGCCTGGAAACAGCGGCACGTCTTCTTTCCAGACAGAGTTCCCGCTGCCGGAGGATGCCAGTAATTTCATGAATTTGGGCGAGGCGGGTATCAACTTCCAGACCGGGATGAAACTTGACGATGCAATCAAGTTCTACCGGGATGCGTTTGGCGAGCAAGGTCTCAAGGAGCGTCCCATCCTGACCGTGATAAGCGATGGCGTGTTCAGCATGGTGTTCGACGGGCACTCCAGCGGCAAGGCGGTCGTCATCCAGGGCGTCGACCTGGGCGGCGGGATGCTGAACATCAACATCCGGCTGGAAAATGTGCCGTAAAGAAAAAAAACATCCGGGGCAAATCCCGGATGTTTTTATGCGCAGGTTCAACTGGTGACAGTATGTTCCCGCCAGGCTTCGATGACTTTGCTGGCTTGCTCCTCCAGCATGTGGACGAGTTCCTCATCCAATTCGCCGTCGTCGTGGGCAAATTCGGCTTCCCCGCATAGCCCGGTATAGGCCTGGTAGACCTGGGTGGCGCGGAATTCCGGGTCGGGTTTGCCAACGATGGCGTCCAGAACGCCGCGTTTGGCGGTTGTGACACGCTTCCAGAGTTCTGATTGGTCGGCCATAGAATCCTCCTGATTGGATGAAAATAATGCCGCCAATCATTATCATACTTTTTCGGGGAAGGTTGTCAATACGCGACCACCGAAATTCTTATGTGAAGGCTTGCAGCGCATTCGCCACGCGTTGGAGCCGCTGGCGCGCCTCTGCTGCCACCGGCTCGAGTTCGGGCGCATCTACGAACTGGAACATGGCGAGCGGGTCCACGATGCTGACGACCGTTCCCTGTTCTTCTTCGTAAACGATGACGTTGCAGGGCAAAAGCAGGCCGACTTCTGGGCGGGCGCTCAGGGCGCGATGCGCCAGGGGCGGATTGCAGGCCCCCAGGATGGCATAGCGGCGGAAATCTATACCCAATTTCATTTTCATCGTCTCTTTGACATCAATGTTGGTCAATACGCCAAACCCCTCCGCTTTGAGCGCCTCGGTTGTTTTTTCGATGGCGGCTTCATAGCCCAGGTGGAGCGTGGTCCGGAATCCCAATTCGTTCATTTTTCACCTTCCTGATTGCGAAAAACCGTTTTGGATTTTTTCCCGACAGCCTGCCGGTTTTCACAGCCTTCGGGATATTCTGGCGGCGCACGGCCGCATGATTAACCCGCTCAGCTGAATCCGCCGCGCGGACTGCAACTGCCGCCGGATGTGAAAGAACCGCTGTCCGTGGAGCCGAACGAGGCCACCGCCGAGAGCTTCCTGCGGGTCTGCGTCCCCTGGCAGTTGGGACAGGCGGGCAATTTGTCGGCTTCCGAAAAACGGAGCAGTTTCTCGAACTCCGCGCCACATTCGGCGCAGCGATATTCATACATCGGCATAAGCGTTTCCCTCGATTGGAGTAATGATGTTTCCTTGTTCTAACGGAATTTGTGGTTTGCTATTTCCTGCCCGGACATAAACGTCCGGGCTATCACGCAGCGTCCGATCAATCGGACTTTTTAGCCCTGTTCACAGGGCGCTGCCACGCAGCCCGGTGATTCATCACCGGGCAAAGCCGTAAAACCACAAATTCCAGCAGAATCAGGATAATTCATGCCATTAGATGCGCATCTCTGAAAATAGTTGCGCAAAATTGCGTTACAATCAAAGCAAGAAAATTTCTTGTTCAGTTATTCATGGAGGTTCTATGAAAGGCCACGAAAAAATCATCGCTGTATTGAATGACTACCTGGCGGACGAATTGACCGCCATCAACCAGTACATTGTCCACTCCGAAATGTGCGCCGACTGGGGCTACGGCAAACTACACGACGCCATCGAAAAGCGCGCCATCGACGAGATGAAGCACGCCGAGAAACTGATTGGCCGCATCCTGTTCCTGGAAGGCGCGCCCATCGTCAGCGAACTCAAGAAAATTCACATTGGCGCGAAAGTGGATGTCCAACTTAAGAACGACCACGAATCGGAAACCGAAGCCGTCAAAGCCTATAACGACGGCATCCGGCTCTGCGTCGAGCTGGGCGACAACGGCACCCGCGAACTGCTCGAAGACAACCTCGAAGACGAAGAAGCCCACATCGACTGGCTCGAAACCCAACTCGACCAGATTGAACAGATGGGATTGCCAAACTACCTGCTCAGCCAGACGGAATAAACGACAAGCCCCTCCGTATACGCGGAGGGGTTTTCTGTTTACGTTACCTTCGACGGCGGCTGCGGCTGCCCTGGCTGGCCCGGCGGCGAGTCTGCTCCCGTTTATTGGGCGGCGGCGTTCCCTCGGGCTGGGGCGCGGGAGCGTGCAGGCTGTTTTGATAATACTCATCGAGCAGCATGGTCATAATGGCCGATTCATCCTCGTTTTCGGCCAGGCTGTGCGCCAGGGTCGCAAAGCGGCGCGAACGCTCGGTCTGGAGCCGGTCGCGGGCGCGCAATTTTGCCTCCAGCAGGGCGGTCAATCGCTCGGCGACGACGGCGGCCACATCCTCGTCGCTGGGAATCGTCCGCTCCTCGAGCGGAATGCTGTACTGCTTGGCGATTTTTTCCAGTGTGTAGCGTTCCCCCCGGTTGACCAGCGAAATCGCCACTCCGCTCGCGCCAGCCCGCCCGGTACGCCCGGCGCGGTGGATGTAGTTTTCGACTTCATCAGGCGGCTCATACTGGATGACGTACCCCAGGCTGGGGATATCCAGTCCGCGCGCGGCCACGTCGGTGGCAACCAGGAAGCGCAGCGTGCCTTTACGTACCCGCTCCAGCACCCGCTCGCGCTCCGACTGCGATAAATCCGCGCTCAGTTCGTCGGCGTCGTAGCCAAAACGCTGCAAGACGACGGCAACGTAATGCACCTGGGCCTTGGTGTTGCAGAAAATAATCGCGGAAGCCGGGTTTTCAATTTCAATCAGCCGCACCAGGCTGCGGTCCTTGTCCATGCCCTCGACCACGTAAAAGACGTGTTCGGTCTCGGTGACGTGGACATGGTCGGTGCTGAGGCTCAGGAATTCCGGTTCGCGGATAAATTCGCGCGCGCTGCGCAGCACCGCTTCGGGGAAGGTGGCCGAAAACATGCAAGTATGGATGTTTCGGTTCGGCAGGTAGCGCTGAACTTCGCGCATATCGGGGTAAAAACCCATCGAGAGCATTCGGTCGGCTTCGTCGAAAACCAGCATTTTGAGATGTTCGAGCGAGAGCGTGCGCCGCAGCAGGTGGTCTAATACGCGACCGGGTGTGCCGGCCACGATATGTGCGCCTTCTTTGATGGCGGCCGTCTGCGGGCCGTAGCCGACTCCGCCATAGACCGCCACCGCCCGCAGGCCCGATTCGCCGAACAATTTTTCGGCCTCCTGCCAGACTTGTTTGGCGAGTTCGCGGGTCGGGACGAGAATCAGGGCCTGGCAGTTCGGGCGTTTCGGGTCGAGCCGCTCCAGCATGGGAAGCAGGAAGACGCCGGTCTTTCCGCTGCCGGTGCGGGCCTGGATGAGCATATTACGCCCGGCCAGCAGGTAGGGCAATCCGCGCGCCTGGACGGGGACGAGTTCAGGCCACCCGGCGCGGGCGGCGGCTTCGCGCAGGGCGGGGGGCAGTTGTTCGAGCGTGGTCGGGCGCAGCGCAGTACGCGGTTCTTTAAGGGGGGAGGCAGTTGAAGGATTCAAAGAGATTCTTTCCCTATGTTTATGGATAAATCGAGTATATCACCGATAAAAAATCCCGCAACGCTGTGGCGGCGGGATTGTATGAATGTTGCCGAACTGACAGACAATTCGTCCTGACCATTATCAACGTTGACCACCGCTGTCATGTTCCACAGAAACCGGGAATCGGACTGGTCGAGGGTGAGCGTGACCTGGCAGGTCATGTCGCCGCGGTAGGGGCGGCCAACCGGGTCGAGGGCGGTGACGGTGGCGCGGAATTCTTCGCCGGGGAAGGCGTCCAGTCTAGCGAGTGGAGTGTTTTCAGCCCGCCAGGGGGATGGAATCGCGCTTGATGTTTCGATACAGCCCAGCCTGAATGCTTTCCAGGTACATCCAACGCTGTTCACTGATAATCCGTAAATCGAATAAACCATCATATTCCAGGCCGACTTCCGCGCCGATTTCAATCAAAGGCTGTTGAAATTTCCAGTGGTCATCGGTCACAATGAGCAGCAGGTCTACATCCGAATCCACATTCGAATCGCCACGCGCTTTCGAGCCGAACAAGGCGGCGCGCAAAACCTGACCGCCAAACTTTTTTCGAACACGGGTCAGCAAGGGTTCAATGGCTGCTTTTTCGTTCCATGCCAGGCTCAAAGTAAGTGATGTTTGTTCAGCCATTTCTACTTTCCCTCTCCATTGTACTGGCCCTTTACATCCGCAATTGATGCTGCAATCTGTGGATTGTTCTGTTGAACCACATCCCATAAAGCCTCGGGGTGTTTGGCGGCCACCTGGAGCAGGATGCGAGCGGGACCTTGCGGAGAGCGGCGTCCCTGCTCCCAGTTTTGCAGGGTATCTACGCTGATTCCCAACAGCGCGGCGAACTCGCTCTGGGATAGGCGAAAGGCATTTCGAATCTGCTGCACGTCGGTTTTTTCAACACTAAAGGCGCGCGATGCGGTTTTCTCGCCGCGCAAAATCGTGCCGCCTTCGCGCACACTTTCCAGAAGTTCGTTAAACAGGTCATTGTTCATGGGTATTCTTGATCCACAATCTTTTTGAGCGTTTTGAGTTGTTCCGGGGTCAAATCGTCGCTCTCGTTTTTGGCGTAAATGAACAACATCAGGATTTTATCTTGCGCAGTGGCCCAATAATAAATCACGCGTGAGCCGCCACGTTTGCCGCGCCCGGATGCATTCCAACGTATCTTACGGATACCGCCGCTGCCGGGAATGACTACCCCAGCGTCTGGCCGTGATATTAAGGCCGCTTGCAGTTTGCGATACTCGTCATCGGATAAAATTGCGGTCACGCGGCGAGTAAAGATGGATGTTTCGAGAAAAATCATGTTTTGCTAGCCGGTATTATACGCCACTGGCGTATAAAAATCAATTATTACTCTATCCACCCAGATTTTCTCGCCAGCATGACCGCCTGGGTGCGGTTGGCGACGCCGGGCTTGGCGAGGATGTTGGCAACGTGTTTTTTTACGGTGTTAACGGTCAACACGCGCTCGGCGGCGATTTCCTGGTTGGTTTTGCCAGCGGCCAAAAGGGCCAGGATATTGAGTTCGCGGTTTGTTCCGCTGCTTCAGCACGCAAAAGCGCAAGTTGGGTCGTTTCCCACAAAAGATAATACGCAAGTCGGCGGCGGTGATTTCCATTACCTGGTCAAGGGCGCGCAGGCGGGCCAGGTTGAAGGCAAGTGTATTGCGCGTAGTCATTATGATACGCAGGTATGTGGGGCTATTTTCAAGCAAGAAAGCGATGTTTTCGTTCGTTTCGGGGCCTTTGGCGCTGTGATAATCGTCGAGAACCAGCGCAAAATCGGATTTCATCTCGGCCAGGTCGTTGACCAGCGCAAACAGGACGCCCTCGGGCGCGCCGCCTTGCATGAGCGCGAGCGAGGTCTGCCCGAGGTGGGGCGCGATGGTTTGCATGGCCTGAATCAGATAAGAGAGGAACCACTCGCGCGGACGGTCGGCGGGTTGGAGCGGCAGCCAGGCCGCCGGCATTTCGCCGCGCTGCGCCCAGTCCGCCGCCAGGGTCGTTTTGCCGAATCCCGCCGGGGCGGTGATGAGCGTCAGGGCGCACGTTGCTCCGGCGCGCATTCGTTCCAGCAGGCGCGGGCGCTCGACCAGTTGGGGGCAGATGGGGGGAATGATGGTTTTGGCGCGCAGGAACGGGAGCATGACGGAACTTGCATGTGGGCGGTGGGATACTTTCTGACAGGCAAAATGCAATAATCCTGGACAAAAAATCGACAGTCTTAAAGCGCCGGGACGCGCGCCTGATAAAACAACCAGCGCCCCAAAACCTGTTCGCTCAAAATCACCAGGAGAATCGGGAGATTTAACCACGCCTGGGCAGAATCTGGGACGACAGGCAGGAGACTGACCCCGACCATCGCCAGCGCGATGCCGACTCCCCGCATCCGTGCCGCCGTTTCATCAACCGGGTTCGCCGCTGAAAGCGTCAGCCCGGCTTCGAGCGCCAGCAAAACCCACAGCGGAAGCCAGGCTGAATCCAACCCCGCCCCGAAAGAGACCCCCGCCAAACCCAAAATCCCGGCGCTCAGGAAGAACGCCGCCTCCGTGCGCCAGGTATTCCAGCGCGGGGCCGCCTTGAAGCGGTAGACCTGCGTCATACTGTAAACAAGCCCAAGGCCGAGAAAGGCAGTTACCAGTGAGCAGTAATCAGTCAGCAGTACCCAGCGTTCGAACATCCAGCAAAGCCAGGCTGCGCCAAACAGGCCGAGAATCAAAATCTCACGGCTGAGCCACGATTTTTGCAGGTGCAGCACCGCCCGCCAGGCGTTCTTTTTCGTTCCCAAGTGCAGGAAAGAAATCAACCCGCCCAGGCCAAGCAAAAGCCCAATGGTGAGAAGGTTGAAGGTTGAAAGTTCAAAGAACAACGAAGCCACCGCCATGCCCGCCGCCATTTGCGCCAGCAGGGTAAACGCCGCCAAAGGAGCGTCCCGAAGGTTTTTCGCGCGGTTTTGGCCCTTCGCAGGAAACCTTCGGGACATTGAATCGCCAACTTCCTCCCAATTCGAAATCACCTTCTCCAACCCATTCTGCATTGCGGCATGATATTTAATCGCCAAGTGCGGCTCTGTCCGCGAAAACTCCGGCAGGGGGAACGGATGCTCATCTGCTGGTTTTTCCCACAACCCCTGAAATTCACCACTGAACACTGGATACTGAATACTGTTCACTGAACACTGGTCACTGACAACTGAAAAATCCAGCACCCGCATCGGGCAGGCCGCCACGCAGGCCGGGGGCTTGCCTTCAGCCAGCTCGTCGAGGCAGAAATTGCACTTGGTCATGCGGCCCAATTCGGGGTTGTATTGCGGCACAGCGTAAGGACAGGCCCAGGCGCAATAGCCGCAGCCCATGCACTTGGATTCGTCGATGTAAACCACCCCATCCGCGCGCTGGACGTAAGCATCCGTCGGGCAAACCCCGGCGCATTTGGGGTGAACGCAGTGATTACATGCCAGCGACAGGTTGTAGGCGAAAACCGAATTCTCCCAGGCATTGCCTGCCTGAACCCAATCCCCGCCCGAAACCTCGAACACCCGCCGCCACAACACCCCAACCGGCAGGTTGTTCTTATCCTTGCAGGCAATTTGGCAGGCTTTGCAACCGGTGCAGGCAGAAGCGTCGAAAGCAAATGCGTACGCCATAAAATCTCTCTCCACAAAGGACACTAAGAAGCACGAAGGGCGTTTAAAGGTTTCCTTTGTGTCCCTTCGTGCCCTTTGTGGTTAAATTTTTCAACCTGAACCATTATCGTATGCTGCGCCGCGCCAAAGGCGAACGGCGTCCAGCGCTCGGAGGTCAGCACGTTGATGCAGCCGCCGAAATCGACCCCGCTTTCGTTGGGACTC
>DAOTZM010000005.1:0-5658 GCA_034434035.1 Anaerolineales bacterium | reverse complement strand
ATTCGCAGAAAGCGAAACCACCAATCAAATCTGAGGAGGAAGAAATGTCTAAACGTCTGTTCGTTGTTGTATCCCTGCTGGTTGTTGCCAGCCTGGTGCTGACCGCCTGCGGCGGCGCGGCCGGCGACGACAAAATCAAAGTCGCCGTTCTGGCTCCCCTGAGCGGCCCGGTTCCGACCTTCGGCGTCTCCACCCGCGACGGCGCGCTGCTGGCCATCGAAGAATGGAATGCCAAAGGCGGCGTGCTGGGCAAACAAATCGAAGCGGTTGTTGCCGACAGCCAATGCACTGCCGACCCGGCTGTCAATGCGGCCAACAAAGTCATTGACCAGGATGGCGTGAAATATATCGTAGGCGAAGTTTGCTCCAAGGCTTCTATCCCTGTTTCTGAAATCGCTGAGGCCAAGGGCGTCGTCCAAATCAGCCCGACTTCCACCAACCCGGCAGTGACGGTTGACCCGAACACCGGCAAAACCAAGCAGTATGTCTTCCGCGCCTGCTTCATCGACCCCTTCCAGGGCCTGGTGATGGCCAAGTTCGCGCTCGGTCAGGGTAAAAAGACTGCCTTCATCATGTTCGACAAGGGCAACGACTATGTTCTGGGGCTGGCCGAAGCCTTCGAAAAGTCGTTCACCGAGGGCGGCGGCACGATTGTTGGCAAAGAAGCCTATACCGGTCAGGATACCGACTTCTCGGCCATCCTGACCAAAGTGGCAGACAGCAAAGCCGAGGTGCTGTTCCTGCCCGATTACTATAACATCGTCAATCTGGTTGGCGCGCAGGCCAAAGAACGCGGCGTGACGGCTGTGATGATGGGCGGCGACGGTTGGGACTCCAGCGACCTCGACCTGGCGGCTGCCGATGGCGGCTTCTTCTCCAATCACTACTCGGCGGAGGATACCCGCCCCATCGTGCAGGATTTCGTGAAGCGCTATGAAGCCAAATACGGCTCGAAACCCGATGCCCTGGCGACTCTGGCTTACGATGCAACCAACCTGCTGCTGGCATCCATCGAAAAAGCAGGCGCAAATGACCCCGCCAAGGTCAAAGACGCATTGGCTGCCCTGCAATACGATGCAGTTTCGGGCAAAATCACTTTCGATGCCTCTCACAACCCCATCAAGAGCGCGGTTGTGATGCAAGTCAAAGACGGCAAAGTTATCTTTACCGAGAGTGTCGCGCCGTAATTAGCAGCCGGTTATCGAAGGGGCGGTCGCCTGAAGACTGCCCCTTCTTTTTCATCTTCAGGACGAACATGGACACATCTCCCGCTTCATCACTTGTTCAGCAAGTCATTCAAAGGCGCTGGCTGGGCAAGGCTTTCTTACTTCTCCTGACCCTGCTGGCAGCCTGGCAAATCATCACTGCCTTACAGGCCAACCCGCTCTTGTTCCTGCAACAAGTTGTCAACGGGCTGCAATTGGGCTTTGTGTATGCCCTGATTGCGCTGGGGTACACCATGGTCTATGGTATCGTGCGCCTGATCAACTTTGCGCATGGCGACGTGTTCATGGTTGGCGCATTCGTCAGTTACTATTCCATTACCCGCTTCCAAATCCACCTGTTGCCCAAAACCATCCTGCCCGAATTGCCCGACAACGTTGCGCTCGTCATTGGCGCCATCCTGGTTATCGCCGTTTCGATGGCTTCATGCGCCTTGCTTGCCATCGTCATCGAGCGGATAGCCTACAAGCCGCTGCGAAACGCGCCGCGCATCTCGGCGTTAATCACCGCCATCGGCGTTTCATTCTTCCTGGAATACTTCGCCGCGCTCCAATTCGTATTTACTCCGAACTTCATCACTTACAAGCGCCCGATTGAAGTTGTCACCTGGGCAATCAGCGCCAACGGCATTGTTCCATTACGGGGCAATGCGCCTCCCGAAGGCAGCATTTTGTTCTCGAACATCGCGCTGATTATCATCTTGACCTCGATAGCCCTGCTGTTGGGGCTGCAATTTATCGTGCGAAGAACCCGCATCGGCAAAGCCATGCGCGCCGTCGCTTATGACAAACAAACTGCGCGGCTGATGGGCATCAATGCCGATGGGATTATTTCAACCACTTTTGCAATTGGCGCATCCCTGGCCGGGGCCGGGGGCATGTTGTATGCGATTGCGTTCTCGCAAATCTTTTTCTGGATGGGCATCCTGCCTGGTTTGAAATCGTTCGTTGCCGCCGTGTTGGGAGGGATTGGCAGCATTCCAGGGGCATTCGTCGGCGCACTCATCATGGGACAGGCCGAAGTGCTTTCCGCAGCATATATCTCCACCCCGCTGCGCGACGCCATCGCCTTCAGCATCCTGATTGTTGTGCTGTTGGTGCGCCCAACCGGTCTCTTCGGCGAACCAGAGCGAGAAAAGGCATAAAACCATGTTGAACAAATTCTCGAAATCCACGCTTTGGTTTTTAGGCAGCGCAATTGCTGTTTACCTGGTACTCCAAATCCTGGTCAGCATCGGAATACTGAGCCAATTCTGGAACACTATCATCCGCCTGGGCGCTGTGATGGCCATTGTCAGCATTGGCCTGAATCTCATCTACGGCTTCAACGGCCAATTTTCGCTCGGACAGTGGGGCTTTTATGCCATTGGCGCGTATGCCGCAGCAGATGTCACCTATCGCTGGGATGTGAACAAAAGCGCCGACGGCCTGGTCGTGCTTGCGCTGGCAACCTCGCTCTCTGGGATTGCCATTCTATGGCTGCACGCGCGCCTGTCCAAAGTGCGAGGGCTGGACCCGCTTTCGGCCTTCACACTCTACCTGACCAGCACCATCCTGTTTTCGGCACTGGCCGTACAAATCGGCATCGCTCTCACCCCGGCGGTCACTTCGGCGTTGAACCTGCTTCCCGCTCCGGCCGCCATGCAAATCGTCTTCATCCTGGCTGTGCTTTTCAGCGCCATCCTGGCCGCCGAAATCAGTTATCTGTTCGGCCTGCCCATCCTCTCGCTCGGTTCCGATTACTTCGGTATCGCCACCCTGGGCTTCACCATCATCGTCAAGATTTTGCTCGATAATTCCGACACCCTCTTAGGGTTTGCCGAGATGAAGGGCGCGCGCGGCATGGTCGGCATCCCCAAAGTGACTTCCCTCTTTTGGGTCTTTGCCTTCCTCGTGCTGGTTGTGGCCATCGTCCGCAATCTTTTACGCTCCAGCTATGGCCGCGCCATTATTTCAGTGCGCGAAGACGAAATTGCCGCAAAAGCAATGGGCATCGACGTTGCTGAATACAAAATTGTCGCCTTTGTAATAGGAAGTTTCCTGGCAGGGCTTGCCGGAGGTCTATACGCCCACATCAACGGTTTCCTCCACCCCGATACGTTCAACTTTATCAAATCCTTCGACCCAATGATTATCATTGTGTTTGGCGGATTAGGCAGCATCACAGGAACTGTCTTTGCATCCTTCGCCTGGGCATTGATCTTAGAAGGCGTGCTGCGATTGTGGCTGCCACAAGGCTTCGAAACCTGGCGTTTCGTTGTTTACCCGCTGCTGCTGCTCATCACCATGCTGCTCAGGCCAGCGGGCATTTTCGGCAATTATGAGATTCCTTTCCTGCGCCAGGTGCTGCCAAAGTTACAGAAGAACCAACCCAGCGAAGCCGAACCAGTCGCGGAGGTACGTTCATGACAACGATAACCCCAAACACGACAAGCAGCCCCCTGCTCAAAGTGGAAAACTTAAGCAAGAATTTTGGGGGACTGCGCGCTGTGAACAACTTTAATCTCGAACTCCAGCCGGGTGACCTGGCCGGGCTGATTGGCCCAAACGGCGCCGGAAAAACCACCGTCTTCAACCTGATTACGGGCGTTTACCTGCCCACCAGCGGAACCATCACCTTCAAGGGACAGGAAATCGGCGGGCTGGCCCCGCACATCATCAACCAGATGGGAATTGCCCGTACTTTTCAGAATATCCGCCTGTTCCCCAGCCTGACCGTCCTGGAAAATGTCTGCATCGCTTACCACTCCCATGCCGGGTACAGTATGCAAGATGCCATCCTGCGCAACGGCAAATTCGAAGCCAAAGAAAAAGAGCTGTTCGAAAAAGCGCAAGACTTCCTGAGCATCTTCCGTCTCGAAGACCGCCAGGGAGAAATTGCGCGCAGCCTGCCTTATGGCGAACAGCGCCGCCTCGAAATTGCCCGCGCCCTGGCCGCCGAACCGACCCTATTATTCCTTGACGAACCGGCCGCAGGCATGAACCCGGCAGAATCGGTAGCGCTGATGGACCTGATACACTTCATTCGCGACCGCTTCAAACTGACCATCCTGCTCATCGAACACCAGATGCGCGTGGTGATGGGCGTCTGCGAAAAAATCACCGTCATGGATTTTGGCGAGGTGATTGCCTATGGAGAGCCGCAGGAAATCCAGTCTAACCCGCGCGTGGTCGAGGCTTACCTGGGGCGCGGCGCCGCCGAACTCGCAGAAAAATTGCAACGGAGTAAAGCCCAATGATGCTCGAAGTGAAAAACCTCCATGTCTATTACGGGGCCATCTATGCCCTGAAGGGCATCAACTTCCATGTGGATGAAGGCGAAATCGTTGCCCTGATTGGGGCCAACGGCGCAGGCAAAAGCACCACGCTCTCCACCATCTCCGGGCTGTTGCAGCCGCGCGAGGGCAGCGTCATCTTCCGCGGCGAAGACATCACCATGACCCCGGCAGAGCAAACGGTCCAAAAAGGCATTGTGCAGGTTCCAGAAGGACGAAAAATCTTCGCCACCCTGACAGTCATGGAAAACCTGGAAATGGGAGCCTATACCCAGCGCGACAAGAACCGTTTCAAAAAAGACCTGGAAAATGTGTTTGCGCTTTTCCCGCGATTGAAAGAGCGCCAAAACCAATTGGGCGGAACGTTTTCAGGCGGCGAACAGCAAATGCTCGCCATTGCCCGCGCCCTGATGTCACACCCGGCCATGTTGCTGCTGGATGAACCTTCGATGGGTCTTTCGCCCATCCTGGTCGAACAAATCTTCGAAATTGTCCAGAACATCAACAAACAGGGAACCAGCGTCTTGTTGGTGGAGCAAAACGCGCAAATGGCGCTCTCGATTGCCGACCGCGCCTATGTACTGGAAACCGGCCAAATTACGCTGGAAGGCAGCGCGCAGGAAGTGTTGCACAACCCCAGCGTTATCGAAGCCTATCTGGGCGGGCATTAACCAGGAGAGTCGTTATGAGAATCAAAAACCGCATTCTGCTCTTTTTCGTCCTGCCCACCCTGGCGCCCCTGCTTTTGCCGCCCAAAATCCTGGTCAGCGGCATCGGCGCAGTCCTGGTCGCAGCGGCCCTGCTCATTTTTACGGGGTACATGTTGCAGCGCGGCAATTCACTGGCGCTGACCTTCATCATTTTCCTGCAAGGATTAAACTTCGTCGTAAAAATGATGTTGTTCTATTCCACTGCTGTCAACGCCAGCGGCAACGCAGATTGGCCGTTTGCCATCACTGCTTTGTTGAGCATGGCGTTTTCGTTCTACCTGATTTTCCGGCTCGACCAGCCAGATATCCGCGCCCAGTTGAGAACCTGAACCGGACAACGGCGCATCGTCACAATTATCAGACAACTAAAAAATGTTACTTAATTCACTTGACCTTTGTTTGAAAAAACTGTAGTATTTTCCTGTGCGCCCGCTGGGGCGCAAAAATTAG
>DAOTZM010000004.1:0-4112 GCA_034434035.1 Anaerolineales bacterium | reverse complement strand
GCCGCACACACCGGCGATGATACGGTTCTTGCGTGAGCGGCGCAGGGTGGGGCGGGTATTGATGGTCATGGGATACCTCCGTAATTTTTTTTGGAGCGCAAAGGCTCGTATCGTATTGTGGCGCAGGATTTGCGCTATTAGCGCAAATCATAGCAACCTTTGGTTGCGGCCCGCGAAGCGGCTGCGCTATGCTCGAAAGGGCATGTCTTTGCGCGGGATGAGCGATGTGTAGATATACGGAGGGTTTCCCATTTCGGTTGTAAAAACCCTGTGGCGCAAATTAGAGATTTGCGCGGATTGCTCCACCATTGAACTATCCCGCGCCCTTCAGGTAAATTCCGGTTGGGTCGAGTTCTTCGCGCAGAATTTTCAGCTCGCGCTTGGTCACAGGCTCTGTGATTTTGATGTTTGCGGCCACTTTCAAATCCCAGCCGGTGTTTTCCTTCGCCATTTCGACGGTTTTGCCGGGGTGCAGGGCAGTCAGCGCCAGTTCGCCGCTTGCGTCGGGTTCCAGAAAGCCGAGGTCGGTCACCACTCCCACCGGGCCTTGGCCGCGCAGCCCGGCTTTTTCGCGTCCGCCCGCGCCGTGGAGGTAGCCGGCTGAAGTCAGGAAATCCACCTTTTCGGGGAAGCGCCGCTTCTGGTGGGGAGTCATGATATAGCAGCGATTGGCCCAGGCCGCAATCTCCTGCGCGCCGCCTGAGCCGGGCAGCCGCACTTTGGGGTGCTCGTAATCCGTCCCGACGATGGTCGCGTTGATGTTGCCGTAACGGTCGATTTGCGCGCCGCCCAGGAAGCCGACATCCACGTTGCCGCGCTGGAGGTAGTTGGCAAAAATATCGTACATGCTGACCACCGAGAGCGCGCCGCTGACCAGGGTCGGGTCGCCGATGGAGAGCGGCAGGCGGGCCGGCTCCGCGCCGATGACGCCGGCTTCGTAAATCATCACCAGGTTTGGGGCGTGGGTGCGCTTGGCCAGGTTACAGGCCAGGTTGGGCTGGCCCACGCCGACGAAGACCACATCGCCATCTTTGAGCAGGCGCGCGGCGTTGACAATCATCAACTCAGCGGAAGAATAATTCAGTTCGGTCATCATTTCTCCTTATTTTGCGGCTGGCCGGGTTGTCCCAGTTTTATCCGCAGGAACCATTCGATTTTTTGGTGGACTTGCGCGGGTTTTTCCAGCGCCACCAGGTGGGTGGCCTGGCGGATGGTCTCCTGGAAAATGGCCGGGTTGACTTTTTGTACCCGGTGGGCGGTGGGCGACAGGAAGGTATCGGTTTCTGCCCCGCGAATTATCATGGTCGGCACTTGCAGGTTGGTCAGTCCACGCCATAAGTCCATATCGCGCCAGACGCTGGTGAAATAGATGCGCGCTTCCCATTCGGGGCTGTAGGCCAGTTCGCAGCCGCCTTCGGCGCGTGGTTTGCTGATGCCGTTGACGTAAATCCGCAGGTTTTGGTCTGAAAAATGGCGGAAGACGTGTTTGCGTCGGTAGACTTCGAAAAGCGTCTCCGGGTCGTCGAACACGCGGCGGCGGCGCAGCGCGCCCAAAATCCAGGGATGCAGGCGATAGGCCAGCCCGGAGGCTTTCAACAGGTTGTAGGCGGCGATGAAGCGCGGCGGGAACAGCACGGGGTCAATGAGTACCAGCGCGCGGAATTTTTCCGGCTGGAGCAGGGCAGCCCGCAGGGTGACGATGGCCCCAATCGAGTGGCCGACCGCAATCACCGGGGTAAGTTCCTGCTCCTGCAGGTACAGCAGCAGGTCGTCGCTCATCGGATGCCATGCGCCCAGTTCCTTGGGGTTCGACCCCGGCCAGAGCGGGCGCAGGTGCATGGCCGTAACGTGATAGCGCTCTTTGAGCATGTCCAGCAGGGGTAGGTAGCAGGCGGGCGGGTAGCCGTTGGCGTGCAGGAAGTGCAGGTGCGGCCCGTTGCCGCCGAAGTTGGTATAGGGAATCATCCGGGTTATCCACTAATCTGCGCTAATCTTCTCGAACAAAGCGGCGGGTTTGGTTGATTCGGTAGTTCGTGGCCGCATCGCCGATCATTCGTTTCCACTCCAGTTCGTCAGGATTTCCGAAATTCACCAGCAAACCCAATGGGCAGCGCGTGGCTTTGAGATAATTGAGCATCTGGGATTCTTCGCGGGTGGTAAGTTTATCGAGGGCTTTGATTTCCATTTTGAAAATCAACTCCACCATCACGCCTCCAAAAATTCGTGTCGATTGGTGTAGATTAGTGGATTCAATAGCGTCCGTAATTGACCGCTTCGCTCATCAACGCCGGGACTTTAAGTTGCTCGTGTTTTTCCGCGCCGAGTTTGGCCCAGTATTCTTCCCTGTCTTTCACGCCATAGACCCATTCCTCGAGATACTGGCGGGTGGCTTCGGGGTCGGATGAGATTTTATCCCAGGCCAGATAGAACTCGTTGTCACGGTCGTAATAGCCCTGGGCGTAACTGGGATGCGCGGCATGAGGGACATGGCACACCGCGCTGACGATGAATCCGGGAATGATGGTGCGGTTCGGGTCCGAGCGGATGACGCTCTCGTCGACGATTTCTTCGGCGGTGAGAATTACTTTCTTTGCCGCGAAAGCGACCTCCTTCTGTTCGCCGACGATGCCCCACAGGTGGGCGTTGCCTTGCGAATCGGCCCGCTGGACGTGGACAATTGCCACATCCGGGTTGAGCGCGGGGACGGTGATGACTTCGCGCCCGCTGTAAGGGTCGGTGACGCGCTTGATGCGCGGGTTGGATTTCTCCAAATCGGTGGCCGCAGTCTGGTTCATCGGCAGGAAGGGCAGGCCGCTGGCCCCGGCTTGCAGGCGGGTAATCATGCCGAAGTGGGAATATTCTTCCCATTCCAGATGACCTTTTTCGATGGCAGTCCGCACAATCCGCAGGCTGCCCACGCCGGGATTTCCCATGTACGAGAAAATCACCTTGCGGGCGCAGCCAGCCGCCACCAGCTGGTCGTAAATCAGGTCGGGGGTGGCGCGCGCCAGGGTCAGGTCTTTCTTGTTCTGCCGGATGATTTCGTGTCCGGCGGCAAAGGGGATGAGATGGGTGAACCCGGCGGCGTACACCACGTCGCCATTGTTCACAAACTCCGCAATTGCGTCTTTCAGGGGGATTAATTTGGTCATGGATTTTCCTTTATGGCGTGTAGTCAAACCGTATCATCGTTTTGCCAATCGCGTCACAAACAACCCGCAAAGGCGCGGGGTTTTATCGCGTATAGAGTCCCGAAGCACGAATCACATTTTCTTTTTTGCCGCCTCGCGCTTCTCTTTTGCCTCGCGCTGTCTTTGCCGCCACTTGCGGATGCCCTCGAAGCGGCCGGCAGATTTGGACGGCGGCGCGGCCATGCGCAGGATGACCAACCCGGCTCCTACGCCAAGCGCGCCGATGCACAAGAAAACCAAGTAGCCGAAACTGTTTTGGCTTTTGATGTAATTTTGGATATCCTTTTCCGTTATTTCCCTGGTGGGAATTCCAAGCCTTTGGGCGGTTTGCGCGTTTGCATTATGGGTTTGCAGGGCTTGCACGCCATAAACGATATATTCCTGCGTGGCGCGTAAATCTTCCACTTTCATACGGGTTGGGGTGGACAGGTTTTTCGCCAGGGCAGTTTGGGCCCCAATCTCCTGGGTTTGCCGAGCCAGGGCTGCGTAGGCGGTATTGGTTTGCCTGACGGCCATGTTCCTGTCAGAGCGGGAAATGTCGGTCGAAATGAAAATCATCAGGGCGAACAGCCCCAAGATGATGAAAAACGTCCCGATGCGCGAGATAAACTCCCGGCGGTCAGGCGTTTCCTCGCCCATGTTCACCTCGGCAATAGAGTGAGTTCATAAGGCAAATTCTATCATGCCGGGCTGATGCACAAAGCAAAAACCTGGGTATCTTCTCAATATTTTGGCAGCAATTCCAAATTCAAAGCTGAGTTATGGCGGCGCATGAACAATTTCCAAGCCCTCCTCCAGGAAGGAGAATTCTCTACCGGACAAACTTCGTGTTAATTTGTCATTTCGAGCGACAGCGAGAAATCTTCTCCCAGTGCGCAAGATTTCTCCCCGCTGCGCGGCTCGAAATGACAAGAATAAGAT
>DAOTZM010000003.1:0-2802 GCA_034434035.1 Anaerolineales bacterium | reverse complement strand
CTTGTGGCTGTCCGATACCATCCTGCAAAGCCGCGCAGGGGTATCGAACGAAGAATACGAAATAAAATACTTTCCCGGCGGGGAAACTGCTTACTGCTTACTGATTACTGATTACTGATTACTGATTACTGGTCACTGGTCACTGGTCACTGGTCACTGGTCACTGAACTTCCGCCTTGCGCATCTCCTCGAACGAGCGAATCGCCACCTCCAGCATCGAAGCGTCCGGTTCGCGGGTCGTCAGGCCTTGCAGGGCGAAGTTGGGACGGATGATGGCGCGCACGAAGGGCGAAGCCAGGTTGTTGGCCGTCCAGCGGATGTATTCGACCGCAATCCCGGCCAGGATGGGAATCAGCAGGATGCGTCCCGCCACCTGCCAGACCCAGGCCAGCGGGTGCAGCAGGCTGAAGGCGAAAATCGAGAGAATCAAGAGGGTCAACAGGAAGGACGTGCCGCAGCGCGGATGTTCGAGCGGGAATTTGGCGACGCTTTCGGGCGTCAACGCGGCCCCGGCCTCGAAGGCGTTAATCGTCTTATGCTCCGCGCCGTGATATTGGAAGACGCGCTGGATGGGGCGGAAGAGCCGGAGCGGGTGCGGGAGACGGCGCGGCGGGTGGGGCAGCGGCCTGAAATTTCGAGTAAAATTCTCTGAAAACCGGGAGCCACGTCGGGAGACGTTGGAGTCCGTTTTGAAAGGCGCATACATGAATCGAAAACTCTCTCGACGTGATTTCTTGAAACTGGCCGGGCTGGGGTTGGCCGGGCTGGCCTTTAATCCTTACCGGTTGCCCGACCTGGAAACGTTTGCCAGCCCCAAACGCCTGCCGCAGTTCCCAAACAGCCCCCTCATTGGGCGGGTGGTGGATAATAATATTGACCTGCGCAACAGCCCAACCAACGCACCGGTTCAAAATAATTCCCTCCGCAAATTGGGGGCCGATACGCTGGTGGTGTGGGAGCGCGAGGTGGTGGGGAATGTGGTGGGCGGTCTTTCCAACCAGAAGTATGTCCAAACCCCGGAAGGGTACATTTACGGCTCGATGGTGCAGCCGACCCGCAACCTGCCCAACACGCCCATCACCGAAATTCCTGCCGGGCAAAACGGCTTTTGGGCTGAAGTGACCGTGCCGTATGTCGATTTGGCGCACGAGGGCAATGTCGCCTCGCCCTGGTTATTGGATCACATTGCTTACAAGTTTCCGCCGCGCCTGTATTATGGGCAGGTGGTCTGGATGGATAAGATTCGCGTAAGCAATGGTTTTGTGGAATACCGCTGGAACGAAGACGCGAATGGGCGCGGCTATGGCTACGGCGCGTATGGCGAATTCTTTTGGGGAGATGGGGCGGGCTTTAAGATTCTGACCGATGAAGATGTCTCGATGATTAGCCCGGAGGTGGACCCGAACGAGAAAACCATCGCGCTCAACCTGGATTTCCAAACCCTATCCTGCTACGAGGCCGGGCGGGAGGTCTTTTTCTGCCGGGTATCGAGCGGACGGGTGTTCGACCCCGCGACCGGCCAAATTACCGATACCTACGCCACGCCGACCGGCACGCTGCTGACGCACTGGAAGATTATCTCCAAGAACATGACTGCCGGGAACGAATCATCGGGTTATTCCACGCCTGCTGTCCCCTGGTGCACCTACATTCAGGGCGGGGTTGCCATTCACGGCGCGCACTGGCACAATGCTTACGGCGAGCCGCGTTCGCATGGCTGCGTCAACGTCAGGCCGGAAGACGCCAAATGGATTTTCCGTTGGACGTATCCGCATGTCACATTAGCGGCGGGGGAGGAGCGCCGCAGCCTGCCAGAGCATGGCACGGTGGTCAAATCGACGCAGAGGGTGTTCTAATCAAGAAAACGTCCCGAAGGCTTCGTCGCGAGCGCTCAGCCGAGCGGCTCAAAACCTTCGGGACGTTTTTTGCGCGTCAGCATGGAACTCGTATACTGGGTAGGTCGTCTAGACTTTAAGGAGAAACCATGCAGACGAAACCCCGAAAGAAGATTGCCATTTTGATAGCAGAAGACCACCCGGTCACAATCCAGGGGGTTTGCGCGATTATCGAAAAGGCAAACGACATGGAAATCGTGGGCAAAGTGCAAGATGGGGCGCAAATCCAGCCGATGGTTGCGAAGCTGCGCCCCGATATTTTGCTGCTGGACTTGATTATGCCGAATCTCTCGCCGACTGCGCTCGAAAAATGGGTGCGGGAGAACCATCCCGAAACCGTCACTATCGTTTTGACCGCCCACAACCGCGACGCTTACCTGGCGAACATGATGGAGGCAGGCATATCAGGATACCTCGACAAAAAACTGCGCGCCGGGCAATTAATCGCCTCCATCCGACGGGCCGCGCGCGGGGAAGTCTTGTTCGACAAAAAGCAAATCGAAAGAGCCGCCCAGTGGCACAGGCAGGTCCGGGAAAAATGGGAGAGTCTCACCAAACGCGAGCAGGATGTCTTGATGATGCTCACCGAGGGCGCGGACAATAAAACGATTGCGCAGGCCCTGAAGGTGACAGCCAGCACGGTCGAAAAACACATCACCAATCTCTACAAAAAACTCGGCGTGACATCCAGGGTCGAGGCGGTTGCCTGGTGGTTCGAAAAAGGTGGGGATTTCCACAATTGATATGACGACCCAAACATGTCAAAATGGGATTGGAACTTTCAAAATCCCTTGTTCTAACGGAATTTGTGGTTTGCTATTTCCTGCCCGGACGTAAACGTCCGGGCTGTCACGCAGCGTCCGATAAATCGGACTTTTTAGCCCTGTTCACAGGGCGCTGCCGCCTG
>DAOTZM010000002.1:0-7312 GCA_034434035.1 Anaerolineales bacterium | reverse complement strand
CGTCCGGGCTGTCACGCAGCGTCCGATAAATCGGACTTTTTAGCCCTGTTCACAGGGCGCTGCCACCTGGCCCGGTGATTCATCACCGGGCAAAGCCGTAAAACCACAAATTCCAGCAGAATCAGGGTTTTACATTATGGACAACTCACTTGAGTTTAGAGTTCATTTTGATTCGTCCTGAAAGACAAAAAAAATATGGATTTCCTGGCACGAAAAACCCAAAACCCGTACACGGATACTTTGACAGGCTCAGTACAAGTTTCACGGATTCGGCGGACTGCCCCCGTAGGGGGCGCGCGGAATTTTTCAAGAAAAATCCGTGAGATTCCGCGTAATCCGCGTAACACCTGCGCTTGCGCGCAGGCGCAAGTGTCGGGACGTTTCCCCATTTTTTTGAGAAGATACTTTTAATATCACTCTTGCAATGCCTGGCAATCTATAAAAGGGGTGGAGAAAAAACTGGTACTTTTACGGATGACAAACCCAAACATGCAGGGTATGATTGGCTTCGTTCACCAGGCATATTGTTAAACCTGAACAGGCAAACGATTCCAGAAGACGGAGGTAGAGGAGAATGGGTAACCCAATCCGCATCCTGCTGGCAGATGACCACGCAGTCACAAGGCAAGGCTTTCGCGCCATCCTGGCTGAGACCCAAGACATGCAACTCATTGGCGAGGCTTGCAATGGTCGTCAAGCAAAAGAATTGGTGGCCGAACTGCTCCCCGATGTGTTATTGTTGGATCTCATCATGCCTGACGTGCGCCCTTTCGAAGTGGAAAAATGGGTGCGTGAAAACCATCCACAGGTTGTTACTGTACTGGTCACTGGTCATCATCGCGAGCGTTTCCTGGCAAAAGCAATAGAAACAAACGTCAAAGGATATTTAACCAAAGATCAAGACACAGACGCCTTTTTGGATGGGATTCGGAGAGCAGCCAGGGGAGAGTCTATCATCACTGGCAAACAGATGGCCCAGGCAAAGCGCTGGCAACAAACCGTTGGGGAACGCTGGAATTCGTTGACGCCCCGGGAGCGCGAAGTGTTGCGCCAAATTGCAACAGGAGCCGACAACCAGCAAATCACTGCAACCCTCTGCATCTCGGCCAAAACATTGGAAAGTCATATTCGTCATATTTTCCGCAAGATAGGAATTGATTCTCGCGCTGAAGCCATTGCCTGGGTACGCAATCACTTCCTGGACGGCTTGCCAGAATAAAGCGCCTGTAAAAAAAAAATCGGGGATAACCCTGATGCCCCACAACAAAGGTTCGCATATAATTTGCATGTTCATGAACATGCAGTATGCTATGGGTAACCGGTATCCCAAGGCTTACGCCTGCGGGCGCTTACAATGGCTGCCAACACATTGTCGCCTCGGAAGCATTGCTGACATTAGCAAAGTCTTTAGCAGGGTAAGATGACAGCCTAAATATTCTCACGCATCCGCATTTCCTATTTGCATCTCGTTTGTTCTATGGAGGTGAAAAATGCTTTACAAAAAGATTTTCATTGGTCTGGCACTGGCAGTGTTTTTGGCTTCAGTCGCCTCGTCGGCCCTGGCTGGCACGACAAACTTCAATGTTGTTGTTCCCAGATTTGGCGGCACGGCCAACACCAATATTACAATAAAAGACACAACCACCAACGCATGGATGTTCGATAACCTTGCGGTGGGCGCCAATAAGACTGTCAACTTCCGACCCATGAAAAACAATAGCGCGGTCGGTAATTGGTACAGTGGAACAACTGGCTCAACTGTCTGGGGCCCTTACACATCTACCCAAAGCATCGGCTCTAACATCTATGGTCAAATTGGTACCAATTGGAATGAGCGAGTGAATGTGCAAGTCTCAGGCACATTTAACTCCTATTAGTAAAAGACCAAAACGAATCTCCCCCAGCCGGAACCAAGCAAGCATGGCTTCGGCTGGGGGGCTTTGCATGGATGATGACTTATGCGCTATTTTGCGAATGAAGTTGGCCGGGCATTTATATCTTGGCGATTCGGCATCTCTTTGTGTTTTAGCGTGGGCCTGCTCTATTTAGGGCTGGCGGAAACTTACTCCATCGACCCAACCCCGCCGCCTGGCTGGCATTTTGCTTTCTACAATGCTTATGACGCCTGGATTAGGGCGGTGGGTATTGGCGCACTCACCCTATACGCCCCCCTGGCCGCTACCCTGCCTTACGCCGATTCTTTTGCCCAGGAACGCTCCCAAAAACTCTCGCGCTACATCCTGTTGCGCGCAAAACACAAACAATATCTTATGACCAAATTCTTGGTAAATGGGTTGAGCGGAGGATTCGCCGTCGCCCTGCCCATGGCAATTTTCTTTGGGTTTACATCCCTGAAGTATATACGCGCATTGCCGCCCACCTCGTTTTCAGGTTATACAGAAGATTGGATGCGGTCTTATGGATTTTTGTCCGAGTTTTATCTTCCCACGCCTGACCTTTATGTGTTTTATCGAATCCTGCTCGGGTTCGCGTTTGGCCTTGTCTTTGCAACCCTGGGCATGGCAATTTCTGCGTTCACAAATAACCGCTATATAATTCTATGCTTTCCTCTGATATTTAGTTCTATCTTGGCATTTGGGGTTAACTTCCTGGGCATTTCGGTATTTTCGCCAGACTATGTGCTTAACCCTGGCGGCATACTCAATTCGACCGCGTTGACTACGTTTCTTCCCTTGGGTCTGATATTGGCAGCCAGCCTGACAGTTGCGGCCATCCGCATTCGCAAATATAACGGAACCCCTTACTAAAAATGGCCCTTGAGAACATCCCTTGGTCGCTAAAAAATGCGCTTGCCAATCACTATCTGCCCAATCGGGTGTTGGACAAGCGCTGGTTATTGGCCATTCCTTTTGTGATAGCCCTGGTCTTGTATACGGTAATCGAAACAGCATCCCAGGCCAGATGGCAACAGTGGCAATCCTCGCCAACAAGCTGGGATATGCTGATTGGTGTATTGACCAACCACCATATTGTCCACCACGGATTGGTCAATCTATTCATCTACTTGGTAAGCGGCATTGGACTGACCGAACAATTGGAAACCCAGTTACTGCTTCGGATGGGTTCCAGGAAAGATTGGCTGAAAACCCAGACCTTTTGCATGCTCTCATACGCTGTGCTTTACCTGGGACTTGTCCTGCTCTCCACGTTAATTGTTGCTCTTCCATTTGCCCGGTTTTCCTGGCAATGGGAAGGCGGATTCATGCAAGCCTACCTGGCGCGACAAGGGCTGCCCGCAATTTGGCTGCAAGTATCTCCCGGTTTAACCACTCTTTTTGCCGTCGTTTTAATGGGCCTGGCCTGGTTGTTTATTGGGTTATCGACAGTCCTGACAACCATGCTCAGCCAGCGGCCCGTTTTTGGGTTTTTATGTGGGGTGATACTAAATTACAGCACCTTTATCATTGCGCAAACCGATGCCCTGTGGCTGCAAAAAATCTGGCTCTCAAGGTATATGTTTTTGTGGAGCAATCCTATCATTGCCGATTCAATCCCGACTCATTTTTTGGTTTCGTGCCTGTACTGGGTTGTTTTGAATACCATTGGCCTGACCGCGCTCTGGGTAGCGGTCAAAAAGCTGGACTTCACTGCCAGCCGTCAGGCAGAACATCCTTAATCGCAGCCTGCTCTGTTTTTTAAAGGAAAGATACATCGTGTCAAGCCCATGCCCATCCATGACAAATACGCTCAAATGGCACCTGCTAACCATTTTGGAGCAGCGACTTTTGATATATACAGCCGTGGGAGTTAATTTGTTCAATGGGATTTTCAACGCCTGGCAGCTGGGTGGCCTCGGCGCATTCTCTGTACCATCCTTAGGCGATACACTTTTTGTCGTTTACGCCGGGCCGGGGCTTGACGCCACGAACATGGTCATTGTCTCAACCTGGCTGCTGAACCAGATGCTTTTCCTGCTCTTGGTTGCCAAACTAATCAGTGAACAAGCAAACACAAGCCATGATTCCATCCTATTGCGCGTGGCTTCGCGCATGCGCTGGTTGTGCGGGATTCTTGCCAGCATCCTCACTTGCGCATTTTTCTATGTCAGCCTGATTATTCTTTGCGCGCTGACAGGTATCGGGATTGCGCAAGGATGGAATGTGAGCCCAGGCTCCTTTTTTCAAGAGATGGGCATTTGGGAACTTGTATCTGAACTTTCCGTCATGCAAATATACGGCCTGATTTGGTCAACGTTCTTCTCTTCGCTTGTCGTACAAGGCTTGTTGCTGGTCTTTCTCATGTTACGGATTCGCAAAATTATCTGGGGCCTGCTCATCATCCTGTTCATGTCCTTGCTGGCCTGGCTATCAGGGACCAGTGATTCAATCCAGGCATGGCAAATGTGGCTGCCGCCAACCCATTCCATCCTCAGCCGTCATTATCCCTTCGAAACGCAACTGCCGATGTTTACTTTCAGTTTCACCTATTTATATAACGCCGCTCTTGGTATCGCGCTCATGGCCGCAACAATAGTGACAATGAAAAGAATGGATTTCCTCGGTGATTCTCATGATAACGAATAACACAAACGCTATCAAGGTTCTCTCGGTTATCAAAACCATTCGCAATCGGTTGATACTCGATGATGTCAGCCTGCATGTCGAAGCCGGTGAATTTGCAGGCATTTATGGCGTAAACGGCTCAGGAAAATCGATGCTCTTACGCGTAATCAGTGGACTGGTACTGCCGGATTCTGGCACTGTACATGTCTTTGGAAGACAGGTAGGCAGGGATATCGAATTCCCGCCCGATTTGGGCGCAATGATAGACGGGCCGGGATTTTTGCTTGACCGCTCAGGCTTTTACAATTTGCAACTTCTGGCATCGATTCGCAACCTGATTTCACCCCAACGTATCACCGAAGTCCTGGAAATGGTCGGCCTGAATCCAAACGACAAGCGTCCCGTAAAAACTTACTCGACCGGTATGCGCCAAAGACTCGGCATCGCCCAGGCCATCATGGAACACCCCAGGCTCTTGCTTTTGGATGAACCCACCAGCGCGCTCGATTCTGAGGGTTCAAGGCAAATAGAAAACATCTTAAAGCAAATGCAAAAGCAAGGCGTCACTATCCTTATTGTGAGCCACAAAGCATCGGAACTGGTTTCATTATGCGACAACCTATATAAAATGCACGAGGGAAAACTAACCGCCGCAACGCTTTAAAATCAACGTCACTGATTGCTGAATGTCCGCCGTGCATCACCGTTACCCACCCGTCGCCCAGCGGATGAGGGCTTCGGGAACCCAGAAATTCCCCAGCCCGGCAAAACCGGCCACAATCGAGGCCGCCAAAATGACAACCCCGATGGCAATCAAAACATAATCGCGCCGCTGGTAGCGCAGTTCCTCCAGCCAGGTGCGCGGGCCCACCCCAAAGGCGCGCAAATCCATCGCGTCGATGATGTCCTCCGAGCCAATGATGGCGTGAATCGTGACTGGGACGAAAATCGGGCCAAGTTTACGCACCTGCTCGATCAGGCCGCCGCTGATTTTTTCCAGTTCGTAGCCGCGCGCTCGCTGGGCATCCATCGTTAGCTGGAAATCACGCCCAAAGGTCGGGATGAAGCGCATGGTCAGGTCCATCGCATAGGCGATTTTGTCGGGCAGTCCCAGTCCCTTGAACGTGATACCATACAGGGCGGGATTCAGGGAGTAGGGAATCAAAATCGTCATGACCGCAATGCTAAAAACCCGCGCAAACTGGCTGACGGCGAAAAAGGCCCGCTCAACGGTCACATCCAGAGCCGGGCGCCAGCCCAGGATGGTGAAGGAGGCCTCGTAGCGGCGAATCAGGTGTTCGGTTTCATAAACTTCCATCCCGCCGCGCCCGGTCAAGAAAGTCAGGAAAGCGAAAAAGGTCACGAACATCCCGATGAACAGGAAGGGACGCCGCACCTCGTTCCAGCGCAAGCCCGAGGTAAACAGCCAGAGCAGGGCAATGCCGAAAAACGGCAGCAGGAAGCGGATGTCCCAAAACGCGAGGGTCGAAAACAGGAAGCAGAGATAGAAAATCACCCACGCGCGCGGATCGAACCACTGGATCAGGGATTTACGGGGGCGGTAACGCCAGGCGACTAACATTTGGTGATTTATTGATTGTGTGATTGGGTGATTGTGACATACTGGAAAATCTCCAAGTCACAAAATCACCCAATCACCAAATATTTACCGTCCCGATTGGCGCTGCACCGAGGAATAGGCCACCACCAGAAACGGGACCAGGATGGCGGCGAAAATCAGGTTCGGGCCGGCGGCGGGCAGGAACTCTCCCACAATCGCGGCAGCCGGGCTGAAACCATTAATCCAGATGTCGGAAATGGCCGCAAAGCCGATGCCCAGGATGTTGCCCAACATGCCCCAGGTGACCGCCGCGGCAATCTCCACGTTCTGGCCGAAGGCAAAGCGCACCACCGCTACGAGGATGAAGCCAATCACAATGGAGAGACCGGCAAAGAGGGAAATCTGCTGGTCGCCAAAGATGCCGTTATCGACATCATAGAACAGCATGTTGGCTTCGCCGCGATTCAGGAAGAACATCGCCGCCGTCAGGAAGGCCAGCGCGCCGCTGACGTACAGGACGGTGTCCATGCTCTTTTTCTTGTCGCCGAACAGCGCCACCAGGCCAGAGACGAAACCCACCAGCCCGTTGCCAATGCTCCACTGCGGCGACAGGCCAAAGCCGGTCAGCGCGTCGCCGAACATGTTGCCGACCGCGCCGGTGAAAAATCCGACCACCGGGCCGAAGGCGTAGCCAAAGAACATCGGGATGGCAATCGCCGGGCGCAGCGAAACCTGGCTGAGCGACGGGACGACGAACACGGTGCCGTTGAACAGGTACGAAAAGACCGCGTAGAGCGCCGCGCCAATCGCCATGTAGACCACATGCCGCGTGCCGACTTCCCAAATCTTGTGTTCTTTGGTCAGGAAGTAGACCACGAAGGCAATCGCCACGCCCACCACCACAAAGGCGAAGCGCAGCGGCAGGGTCGCCTGGTCGACGCTGAAGTTGAATGGGCCAAGCGATTCAGTCGTCCCAAACCCGAACATGATAATGGCGAAAATCGCCAGCAGGACGGCCAGCGCCCCAAGAACAGAAACGAGCCTTTTATCCATCTCATCCTCCATGAAAAGATAGTTTTGGACTAACCTGCGCCAATCTCCGTAAAGATTCGGGTGCATTTCATTTGAGTTGAAAGCAGAGCCGAGGGTCGAGTAGCCGGTGATTTTCCGGCGTACACCTGCACTTGTAGCGCAGGCGCAAGTGTCGAGACCCGGAACCGGTGGTTTC
>DAOTZM010000001.1:0-9830 GCA_034434035.1 Anaerolineales bacterium | reverse complement strand
GTCTTTGGCAACCAGGGCTTCTTCGAATTGGCGGGATTCGACCCGCTCAGCCCGGAGCCGCTCTCGATTGACGCGCTCCTGCCCGATTTTGGCGAGGGCTGGTCGTCGGGGGAAGAGCATGAGACAGAAATCCATTTCCCGGCGGGACGGAAAATGGCGGCCTGGACGGGCGTCACCTGGCTCGATAAGCCCGGTCACTGGCTCTTGCTGCGCATTGTGCCGCTCAATGTATACCAATGGCGCGGAATGCAAAGCCGCCGCGCGCAGGACCTGCTGGACTACATGGAAGAACTGGCCCAAATTAACGCCCAGCCCGACCTGGATGCCGCCCTGGAACTGGTGTTGCGGGTCGGCGCGCGCATGTTGGCGGCGCAGGGGTTATGCGTCTATCGCGCCAACATGCAGGAACGCAACCTGGCGCTGGTGAAGACGCGCGGGGAACTGGTCGCTGCCCTGCCAGACATCCTGCCGCTGGACGAACCGGCAGCGGTCTATGCGCCCGCCTTGTGGCTCAAGAACCAGCGGCCCATGACGAATATCCAGCAGGCGGCGCGCGGGCTGGGGCTGGATTCGCTCGTCTCGGTGCCAATCGAGATGAACGGCAATCGCCTGGGTCTGCTGGCGGCCGCCAACCTGCCTCCGCAAAACTCGCGCCAGATGATTGAGAATCTGGAATTGCTGGCGGCATACATCGCATCTGCGCTCAACCACTACATCACTCTCACCAGTCTGCGGCGCACCCTCTGGGAACACAGCCGGGCGTTGGCAACCCGAGATGCCATTGCAGCCAACTCGCTCGAAGGTATCATCCTGCTCAACCCGGCCTCGCGCGTGGTAGACCTGAACCCGGCGGCAGAGTTGATGCTCGGTTATGCCACCCGCGAAGTGGTCGGCCAGCGGGTTGAAAACATCCTGGTTGGGGTGGATAACCTGCCCGCCGCGCTGCGGCTGGCCTACCAGGGCGTGGTCTCGCCAGACCTGGGCAATGTCAAACTGCACCGCCGCTCCGGCCAGGCCTTCCCGGCTCACTTGCAGGTCTTCCCGGTGCAGGTCGGCGGGGAACGCAGCAGCATTGTCCTGCTCATCCGCGACATCAGCGAGCGCGAGGAAATCCGCACCCGCACCCAGCAACTCGAACAGCGCGCCCTGCTCGGCGAGGTAACCGCCATCTTCGCCCACGAGGTGCGCAACCCCATCAACAACATCAGCACCGGCCTGCAACTGATGGAGATGAACCTGGCGCCAGGCGGCCCCAACCGCGACCTGGTGGAACGCCTGCAAAACGACTGCAACCGCCTGACGCACCTGATGGAATCGGTGCTGGCTTTTGCCAAACCGATGGAATACAAACTCATTCCCACCGACCTGGGCGACTTGCTGAAAAAATTGATGGAGCGCTGGCATCCACGCATGTCGCGCCTGAACATCCAATCGCACATCCAGTCCGAAGAAGGAACTCCGCTTGCCCTGGCCGATGGGCGCGCGCTCGACCAGGTCTTCACCAACCTGGTGAGCAACGCCCTGGCCGCCATGCAGGAAAAAGGCGGCGCGCTGGCTGTCAAAGTGGAGAAAATCGAAGGCGCGGGACACAGGCCCTGGGTCAGCGTCAGCATTTCGGATACCGGCCCCGGCATCCCATCGGAGGCCCGCGAGAAAGTGTTCGAGCCGTTCTACACCACCAGCCCGCAAGGCACCGGCCTGGGGCTGGCCATTACCAAGCGGATTGTGATTGCCCACAAAGGCAAAATCGAGGTCAACAGTTTCCCCGGCGGGACCATTTTCACCGTCCTCCTGCCGGCCGTCGAAAGCGAGGCAGCATGAGCGCCACCATTTTAGTCGTCGATGACGAAGAGAACGCCCGGTATATCATCACCTCCTTCCTGTCCCCCAAAGGCTACGAGGTGATTGGCGCGGCCACGCTGGGCGAGGCCCGCCAGCAGATTTCGCGCGGCACGGCAGATATCATATTGCTGGATGTGCAGCTGCCCGACGGATACGGCCCCTCGCTGCTGGATGAGACCTCGCGCCTGGCGCTGCGCCCGCCCATCATCCTGATTACCGCTTATGGAGACATCGACATGGCGGTGGACGCGATGAAAAACGGGGCGCACGACTTTTTACAAAAACCCATCCAACTGGCGCGGCTGGAGCAGTCCATTTTGCGGGCGCAGGAAGTGGTAGCCATGCGGCGCGAGCTGACCCACCTGCGCACCGCCCAGCGCCGCGCCGGGAGTGACTTCGTAACCGGTTCCAGCCCGGAGATGCTGTCGCTTTTCAGCCAGGCGCGCCGCGCCAGCCAGGCTTCGGTCTCGGTGCTGGTGACTGGTGAAACAGGGACCGGTAAGGAGGTGCTGGCGCGCTTCATCCACGCCAGCGGGCCGCGCGCCGAAAAGCCCTTCATCGCCGTCAACTGCGCCGCCATCCAAAGCACCATGCTTGAATCGGAATTGTTCGGCTACGAGGCGGGCGCCTTTACCGGAGCCGACAAGCGCAAACCCGGCCTGCTGGAGGTGGCCGACGGCGGCGTGCTGTTTCTCGACGAAATTTCCTCCATGCCGCTCGACATCCAGGCCAAGTTGCTGCGCGTCCTGGAGGAGCGCGCCTTCCGCCGGGTGGGGGGCACCAACCTGATTCGGGTCGATGTGCAGGTGCTGGCGGCCTCCAACCGCCCGCTGCCCAAACTGCTGGCCGAGGGATTATTCCGCGAAGATTTGTATTACCGCCTGAAAGTAGTCGATTTACACATCCCGCCCCTGCGCGAACACAAAGGCGACCTGCTGGAACTGGCCGGGTACTTCGTGCGCCAGAACAATATGCGCATGGGGCTGAACATCTCCGATATTACCCCGCGCGCGGTGGACGCATTGCGCGCCTACGACTGGCCGGGCAACGTCCGCGAACTGCGCAACGCCATCGAGCGCGCCATGCTGTTCTGCGACGACCCGGTGATTGATATGGTCCACTTGCCTTCGGATGTGACCAGGAGTCAGTGAACAGTATCCAGTAATCAGTATCCAGTAATCAGTATCCAGTAAACAGTATCCAGTAATCAGTATCCAGTAATCAGTATCCAGTAATCAGTATCCAGTAATCAGTGTTCAGTTATTTTGCTCATTGAAAAAAAGCCCACTTGAAGCGGGCTTTTTTCGCGCAAATTCGTGCAGGTTGATGGATTACTTCTTCCAAATCGCCAGTTCGAGCGTCAGGCGGTCACAGTAACTTTCGGGGGGCAGGGGTCCGTCGCCATACTGCATATCGGCGACGGTGGCGACCATTTGCAGGGTCTGGGTTTCCAGCACCACCTGGCACTGCGGGACGAGTTCGAACAGTTCGCCTTTGGCTTCCAGTTTGGCGCGGTAGGCCGGGTCGCGGAAGGCGTGCGGGGTCATCAGCACTTTCGTCACCGTTTGGATATCGTTTTTGTCGAACATCCAGACCTCGAAGGCGGTCACTTTCTTCGGGTCGCCCACACCGATGGTTTCGGAAATGCCGACGCCGCACTCGCCCAGGAATTCGCCGGACGGAGCGTCGATGCTGAAGGAGTCATCAAATAGGTCGTCGCCAAGCACATAACTGGTCACGTATTGGGCAATCGGCGGCTCCTGCCCGGCGGCAGCGTAATCAGTTTTTTCCACGGCCCGGGTATACTCACGCGCCTGCTGGGCAGGGGTCAGTTCTCCGGTCTGGCGCGGGCGGCGGAACAGCCAAAAAGCGAAAGCCGCAATCAGGCCAATCGCCAGCAAGCCGCCAAAGATGGCAAAAACAGCACCCAGTCCGCCGCCCGAAGAGGCCTCAGGCTGCGCTGCCTCGCCCGGAGCATACAGGCCATTTTTCATCAAGACTTCTTCATAAGCCTGGATGGCATTGGGGTCGAGTTTGCCGGGCGCCCCCTTAATCTTCTGGAAAATGTTGGAAGCATTTGGGCCCGCTTCCGTGTATCGACGAGCAACCTCCGCTTCATCCCGGTTGACGCTAAAGGAATCGATGGACATGCGCAGGTAATCCTCCTGCAAATCAGCGCGGGTGGATGAAATCGGCAAATCTGTCCAGACTAGCGGGTCAATCCAATAGCCATAGACAAGGCCCAGCACCAGACCCAGCAATACACCTGCGACAGCAATCACGACCGGCTTTTTGAGCAAATCTGTGATGGAATTCATAACCCTGCTCCTTTCGGCGTAAACGAACATTTAATCTATTATACAAGAAAACACAGCGTAATGCAGACTTTGTTCCGCAACCTTGTACGGAGTCCAAAATCTCCCGATTTTGGCCGAAGTCGGGAGACTTCGGACTCCTGTCGTATTTTTATGTCGCAACTTCGACCAGCACGTCTTCGAGCAGGAAGGTTTCCTGGCAGTTCATGCAGGAGGCTTCGCGCTTGTTGGCAATCACCAGCGTGCCTTTGCAGTTGGGGCAGGGCGCGGGGATGGGACGCTTCCAGGAGGTGAAATCGCAATTCGGGTACTGGTTGCAGCCGTAGAAAATGCGTCCCTTGCGGGTCTTGCGCTCGACGATGTCGCCCTGGCACTTGGGGCAGGGTACGCCGATTTTCTCCAGCCAGGGTTCGGTGTGGCGGCAGTCGGGGAAGCCGGAGCAGGAGATGAACTTGCCATAGCGCCCAAAGCGGATGACCAGTTCCTTGTTGCATTTCGGGCAGGCGCGCCCAATCGGCTCCGGCCCGGTCTTGGTAACGGGCATTTCGGCCTGGGCCTTCTGCACCTTGACCGAGAACGGCCCGTAGAAGGTATCCATCACCTTGACCCAGTCGGCTTCGCCAGCCGCGATTTTGTCGAGGTCAGATTCCATCGCAGCGGTAAAGTTCAAATCCACGATTTCGGGGAACCATTGCACCATCAGGTCGTTCACCAGGATGCCGGTTTCGGTCGGCTCGAGGCGTTTATCGACACGGGTCACGTATCCGCGCTCCTGGATGGTGGAGATGGTGGGGGCGTAGGTGGAAGGCCGCCCGATGCCGTGCGATTCGAGAATCTGGACCAGCGTGGCCTCGGAGAAACGCGGCGGCGGCTGGGTGAAGTGCTGGGCCGGAATCAGCCGGATGAGTTCCTGTTTCTGCCCCTCGGCCAGTTCCGCCGGGATGCGGACGTTCATCTCGTCCTCTTCGCCGCCCGGTTTGGCGTCCTCGTCTTTGGCTTCCTCGTACACAATCAGGAAGCCGGGGAATTTGACCGAGGAACCCGCCGCGCGGAACAGGTAGTTTTTGTCGCCCGCGCCGGTCACTTCGACCGAGAGCGTGTCGTAGACCGCCGCTTCCATCTGCGAGGCCACGAAGCGCTGCCAAATCAACTGGTAGAGTTTGAACATGGCCGGTTCGAGGTAGGGTTTGACCTTTTCGGGGTCGCGCAGCACCGAAGTCGGGCGGATGGCCTCGTGCGCCTCCTGCGCCCCAACCGCGCGGGTCTTGTATTCGGGCGGGGCGGCCGGCAGGAAGTCGTTGCCGTAGCGGTTGGCGATGTAATTGCGCGCCTCGTTGCGGGCAAGTTCGGAGATGTTGATGGAGTCGGTGCGCATGTAGGTAATCAGGCCGGTCGTGCCGCCTTCTCCCACATCCTGGCCTTCGTACAGGCCCTGCGCCAGGCCCATGGCGCGCTTGGCAGTGAATCCCAGTTTGCGGGATGCCTCCTGCTGGAGCGTGGAGGTGATGAAGGGCGCCGACGGCTTGCGGCGGCGTTCCCCGCGCTTGATGCGCGTCACCGTGTAAGCGGCTTTTTCCATCTCGAACAGGAGCGGCTTAACCTCGGCCTCCGATTTGAGTTCGAAATCCTTGTCGTCGATTTTCGACAGTTTGGCGGTAAAGACCGATTTGACTTTGCCGCCCTCGGGCTTGAACTCGGCTTCAATTGACCAGTATTCTTCGGGGACAAAGGCGTCGATTTCGCGCTCGCGCTCCACAATCAGGCGCATTGCCACCGACTGCACGCGCCCGGCGGAGAGCCGCCCGCGTACTTTTTCCCACAAAATCGGGCTGATGGAATAACCCACCAGCCGGTCCAGCACGCGGCGCGCCTGCTGGGCGTTGACCAAATCCATGTTGATTTCGCGCGGGTGGCTGAAGGCTTCGTTGATGGCCGGTTCGGTGATTTCGTGGAACACGACCCGTTTGGCGCGTTTCTGCTCAATCGCGGCGGCTTCCATCAGGTGCCACGAAATGGCCTCGCCTTCGCGGTCGGGGTCGGTCGCCAGGTAGATTTCGGCGTGTTCCTTGGCGAGTTTTTTGAGTTCCTTGACGACTTCTTTCTTTTCGTTCGGGACGCGGTACTTGGGCGTGAAATGATTCTCGATATCCACCGACATTTGGGAACGCAACAAATCGCGGATGTGGCCGACCGAGGCCCGCACCGTGTAGCCTTTTCCCAGGAAGCGTCCAACCGTCTTGGCTTTGGCCGGGGATTCGACAATTACCAACTTCCCGGAGCGCTTGTCTTCGGGCGAGGGCGGGGTGAGGCCCGCATGGGCTTCGGTGCGCCCGGTCCGGTACATTGCGGTTCCGCACTCCGGGCATTTGCCGCGCGTGACGGGCGACCCCGCTGCGTTGAACGCCGCAACGGGTTCGAGAACTTCACGCCTGGCTTTACATTTCATGCAATAGGCTTCCATGGAACCTCCTGGGGCAAAGGTTGGGGCAAACCGTCCCGAAGGTTTCTTTGAAGATTTCTCGACGGTCTTCCATCAACCTTCGGGACGGTTATTACAAGTATCTTTCCTGGCGGTGTTTGCGCAGGTGTTCGACCACGTTTTTGACTTTTTGGGCCTGGTCGGCTTTACAAACCAGCAGTACATCTTCGGCATCGACCACGACCATATCATCCACGCCAATGGTGACGACCAGGCGCGCGGCGCCTGGCAGCCCATAGACGAGGGTGTTGTTGGTCTCCAGGGCCAGGTGATGCCCGTTGGTGACAATGTTACCACTCATATCGGGCAACAACACCTCGAACAGCGAATCCCAGGAGCCGACATCGCTCCAGCCCAGGCCGCCCGCCGGCAGGACGGCCACCCGCTCGGCTTTTTCCATGATGCCGTAGTCGATGCTCTCCACCTTCAGGTCGGGCCAAACTGATTGGATAACGGCAGCCTGCTGCGGGGCGTCTGCCGCGGAGATTTTCTCCAGCGCGGCGCTCAGTTCGGGCATCTGGAGCCGCATCTCGGCCAGAATCCGTCCGGTTGTCCAAATAAACATGCCGCTGTTCCAGGAATGGTCGCCGGCGCGCAGCAGTTTTTGGGCGGTTTGTTCGTCGGGTTTTTCGGTAAAGCGCGCCACCGCGTAGGTGGGGTATTTGTAATCGCCCGGCAGGGGCGCGCCTTGCTGGATGTAACCGTAGGCTGTCGATGGGAAAGTCGGCGTAATGCCCAGCGTAACCAGGTAATCGTTGCGGGCGACATCGACAGCGGCCTTGATGAGATAATGGAACAGGTCGCGGTTGCGGATGAAATGGTCGGAGGGCAGGACGGCCATCACGGCCTGCGGGTCGCGTTGGTGCAGGATGGCCGCTGCCAGACCGACCACCGAGGCTGTGCCGCGCGGGGCCGGTTCGATGATGTAATTCTCTTCGGGGATTTCAGGGACCTGGACGCGCATTTCGGCGGCCTGTTCGGCCACCGTAACAACCAGGATACGCTCCGGCGGCAGGTAGCCTTCGAGGCGCGCCACCGTGCTTTGGAACAGGGTCTGCTCGCCAATCAATGGCAGGAGCTGCTTGGGGCGGTTCTTGCGCGAGAGCGGCCAGAGCCGCGTCCCGCCGCCGCCCGCCATAACGACTGCATACGTGCTATTCATGAATGTCCACCTTTGATTCCGTCCCGAAGGGTTTTTAGGGTGATTGCGAGGCAGCCTTCGGGACGTTAATGATTATCCAGGCGATATTCCGCCTGTTCTTCGCGCACTGCAACGTAATTCATGCCGCCGACCTGCCGCACCATGCCCTTGAGTTCCATCATGGTCAGGGCCGCCGAGACGGTTTCGATGGGCAGTTCGACCCGCGAGCGGATGTCATCTACATGAGCCGGTTCCGCGCCCAGGGCTTCGAGCAACACGGCTTCGGTCGGGTCGGCGGGGACGGCCTTGCGGATTTCGCGCCGCTCCACGTTACGGGTCAGGTCGAGCGCTTCCAGCACGGCCTGGGGCGAAAGCAGGACTTTCGCGCCGTTGGAAATGAGACGGTTGGGCCCTTTGGATTGCGGCGCGAAAATGTTACCCGGCACGGCAAACACCTCGCGGCCCTGTTCTACGGCAAATTCTGCCGTAATCAGCGCCCCGCTGGTATCCCCCGCTTCTACTACGACCACCGCCATCGACAACCCGCTGATGATGCGGTTGCGCGGCGGGAAGTTGGCGCTATCGGGCGGGGTGCCGGGCGCGTAATCGCTGAGAATAGCTCCCTGCGCGGCAATCCGCTCGGCCAGGGCGCGGTGCTCGGGCGGGTAGATTTTATCGACGCCGGAGCCAAGCACCGCCAGGGTGCGCCCGCCCGCTTTAAGCGCGGCGTTGTGGGCAATCGCATCGACCCCGCGCGCCAGCCCGCTGACGATGGTCACGCCGTTCTGCGCCAGCGCGGTCGCCAGTTCCTCGGTCACCTGGCGGCCATAAGCCGTCACGCTGCGCGTGCCGACAATCGCCACCGACCATGAATCTTCGGTGGTGACTTCACCGCGCAGGTATAAAACGGGCGGGGGCTGGTCGATTTCATTGAGATGGGATGGGTATTCGGGGTCGTCCCAGGTCAGGATGCGGATACCGTTCCTGACCGCCTGCGAGATATATTCGTCAAGGTTGACAGAATTACGCGCCTGGAGAACGCGCTCGGCCAGCTTGGGGCTCAACCCGGCGGCGACCAGGTCGAACAGGGAGGCGTTCCAGGCGGTTTCAGCGTCGCCGAAGTAACCGAGCAGGGCGCGCAATCGCACCGCTCCCCTCTCCGGCGCCGCCGGGCCGGAACCGGCGGGGGCGGCGGGAGCGGCGGGAGCGGCGGGAGCGGCGGGAGCGGCGGGAGCGGCGCCGCCTCCGGTGGAGGTGTTCCCGTAGCGCGCCAGGTAGGGGGCCACCAGGTCGTTCTTGTAGGCCCCCGTCCCGTCGTAGGTGATGGACAGAACGGGCACGCCCGTGACGGCCTCTATGGCCTTGGTCATGGCCTCGGTCACCAGGGAGGGGCAGCAGAAGGCCGGGGCCGCCTGGACGAAGAGGGACAGGTCCGGGTACTCGTCCAGTATCTTGAGTATCTTCAGCGCGTTGTCCAAATTCTCCCCCGACATCTCGGGCCGGAGTCCGAAGTAGTCGAAGGCCATGCGCCGCTTCCGGTTCGTCCAGGGCCCGTCGCTCATGGCCATTCCGGTCTTCCTCTCCAGGGACCGCTCCACCGCCGCCACGGCGGCCATCACGGTGCGGTAGCCCATCCAGCCGGCGAAGCGTTTTTCTAAAAGCAGGCGGTCGAAGAAGGCTTCCGCCGTGGCCTTGAGGTACTCCACGTAGGAGGTCACCACCACCTCGCCCCCCGACCGCTCTATGGAACGGATGAGGTCCTGGTTGAAGACGTCGTTGTCCCGCACGTAGAAGTCTCCGAAGATGGCCACCTTGGGCCGGGCGGTCTGCCTTTTGGGGATGCGCTCGAGCTCCGCGGCCAGCTTGCGGATCACCGGCACTATGGGCCGGCGCTTCTCCAGGGCCAGGACGCAATCCTCCAGGATACGTTCCACCAGGGCGTCCACCGCTCCCGCCTCCTTCTCGTAGGGCCGGACCCGGCAGGCGACCTTGCGGAGGAGGCCCCCCAGGGCGAAGGCGTAGTAGGCGTCCAAGGTCATGCGGGGGGATACGT